>DASZBB010000093.1:0-52014 GCA_035944695.1 Microvirga sp.
CTTTTCAGGACGATGCTTTAAACCTCGCCTGTTCACCCGGGGCCTTCATGACGACGATCAGAGACAAGCTCGAATCCATTCTGGCGCGCCTTGCCGGACGTGCGGCCGACGAGCGGGTGTTCCTGCGCGTCTACGAGGATGCGGCCCGGATTGCCGCCGATGCGGCCGATGCGCGCCGTCGCGCGGGCCTCTCCCTTGGCCCGCTCGACGGCGCCATCGTGTCGATCAAGGATCTCTTCGACGTGGCGGGCGAGACGACCCTTGCAGGCTCGATCGCCCTGCGCGATGCGCCGCCGGCCGACAGGGACGCGGCCGTCGTTCGGCGCCTGCGTCGGGCTGGCGCCGTCATCATCGGCCGCACCAACATGGTGGAGTTCGCCTTTTCAGGGCTCGGCCTCAATCCGCATTACGGAACGCCTGGCAACGCTGCCGACCCCTTGCGGATTCCGGGAGGCTCGTCCTCGGGCGCCGGCGTCTCGGTGGCGGAGGGCACGAGCGAGATCGCCATCGGCACCGATACCGGCGGCTCCGTGCGCATCCCGGCGGCGCTCAACGGCGTCGTCGGATTCAAGCCCACGGCGCATCGCGTGCCGCTGGACGGCGTGTTTCCGCTCTCGCCCAGCCTCGATTCCGTCGGGCCGCTGGCCCGCTCCGTGCAGGACTGCGCCTTCGCGGATGCGGTCATGGCGGGCGAGGAGCCTCGCGTGGTGAATCCCTATCCCCTGGCAGGCTTGCGGATTGGCGTTCCGCGCGGACGTCTCTTCGCGCAGACCGAGCCGATGGTCGACGAGGCTTTCGAGGCGTCGCTGACGCTCCTGTCACGGGCCGGCGCAAGAATTGTCGATTACGGCATCGAGGACCTGCTTGAGGCCATGGCGGACACGACGGAAGCGGCCTCTATCGCGTCCATCGAGGCGGCCGAGGTCCATGCGGATTGGCTGGAGACGAAAGCCGCCGAATTCGATCCGCGGGTGCGCTGGTGGATTGCCCGCAGCGGCACCGTGCCGGCGCCGGTCTACATCCGCATGCTGCGCCGCAGGCGCACGCTGATCGCCGCCATGGACGAGCGATTGTCTCCCGTCGACGTGCTGGTGCTGCCCGCCACCGCGGTGTCGGCGCCGCTGACCGCGCCGCTCGAAGCCGACGACAAGCTCTACAACAAGATGGATTGGCTGATCCTGCGCAACACCATGTTCGGCAACCAGTTCGATCTAACAGCGATCTCGCTCCCGATGGCCGGAACCGGGCGGCCGGTTGGCCTCATGCTCGTGGCGCGTCATGGCCACGATCGGCGGCTTCTGGAGATCGCCGCAGGCGTCGAGACGATGCTGGTGCGGGAACCGTGAACGGCACAGGATCGCAGCGTGGGACGTTATGCCCATCTTGGATCCATCCGACGGGCGAGCGAGACACTCGATGATGCGCCGCTTTTACCTCTGCCTTGGCTATGCGAGCCTCGCACTCAGCATCGTCGGGATCTTCCTGCCGGTTCTGCCGACGACGCCCTTCGTGCTCCTGGCCGCCTGGTGTTTTACCAGATCGAATCCGGCTCTGGCCGCAAGGCTTTACGATCATCCTCGATTCGGTCCCCTGCTGACCGCATGGCGCGATCAGAAGGCCATTCCGCTGTCCGCCAAGATCTGCGCGCTGACGGCGCTCGCCCTGTCCTACGCGCTGATCCTGAATCTGACGGAAAGCCGCATCCTGCTTGCCGTCCTCGCGGCGGTCATGGGCAGCGTCGCCCTCTACATCGCGACGCGTCCGAGACCACGCGACGGCTGCGACGCGCCCTTGCCGAACGCCTGCGACCGCTAGGATCCGGCACGCGCTCGTCGCGCTTCCGCAAGGCTATAGTAGAGCGGCATCGAGGCAGAGCTTCTCGCGCTTGGCCCAGGTTGCGCCATGTTAAGGCCCAGGTTCCGGTTACGCTGCGGGCATCACGATTGAAGGAGCCCATCATGCGCAGCCTCAGCCTGTCGGTCTTCCTGCTTGCTTCAGCCGCGATGCTTGCGCCGCTTCTGATCGCACTGGCCTATGCGGTCAGCGTGCTGGCGTCGGCTCTGATGTTCCCCTGACACGTGATCGACCTTTGATTCATCAATTGAGCAACGGTCCGGCGACATGCGGCAGACTGGCCGGGAACCGCATTTGCGAGCGAGCGTTGGACTGCGATTGTTAAACAGGACTTTTCTGATGCGAAAAATCGTTTGTCTTGCGGCTGCCGCAATCTGTTCAAGCCTCTTGGCCGCTTCCCCGTCTCTGGCTCAGCCCACCATCCAATTCGGCATCGGTCCGGATGGCCGCCCCCAGGTGGGCGTGCGCGATCCCGAGCAGGAGCGTTATGAGCGCCGCGAGCGTTGGCGTGAGCGCCGGGAGGAGGATCGCGCACGCGCCTATGAGGCCGGACGCCGGGATGCCTTGCGCGACGAGCGCCGCTATGAGAGCCGCTGCCGCAACATCATCATTCGTGAAGAGAACGAATGGGGCCGTACCGTCGAGCGACGGGTTCGTCGCTGCGATTAACGGCATTTCTGGTTCTCGCGCGTCGAGCCGCTCGGCTCGTTACGCGCGAGGATTGGCGATTTCCGCCGTGAGCCTGGGAAGTTCCTTGGTCATCCAATCCACCATCTGATCGTTGGTTTTCAGATGGCCCGGCATGGGAATGAATGGACCTTGGGATTCGTAGATGGCCATCGGATCCCGCGCTCCCAGGATGGGATCGAGATCGTTCTCGATTTCCGGCGTGATGGCTCTGCCTCCAAACCATGTGAGAAGCAGCAGGAGCATCCCGACGGCGCCGGCCAGGACGACGAGCACGGATATTGCCAAGTCTGCGAACACCTGATTTTCCCTGAGCTCCGAAGCGCTTCCTGGCAAGAGCCTAGCACCGAAAGACCTGCACTCCAATGCTGCAAGCAGGCTGCGACGCGCTGCGATTTTCGCGCATGCGAGGAACCGCGCTCCAGCGCTTTCGGTTGAGATTCAAATCCCCTCGCCGAGCGCGAATGCGGTCCTTCGGCGGCTGCGAGGGAAGGGGTGCGGAGCGATCGATCCTGTCGATGGGAGGCGCTCATGAGAACGTACTATGTGTTCCAGTCCAAGAGAACTCCCGAACTGCGCGGCTTCACGGAGAGCGCAACGGGCGAAACGCTGCCCGCGGAACACGGGCCATGGGCTCTCGAACGGCAGATCGGCCCCGACGACGAGTGGACGCTCAATGTCAGCCGGGCGGTGGTCGTCGCTGGAATTCTCGAGAACGGCTTCTACCTCTGGGGACCGATCGAGCGGTCGGACGCATGGCACCCGGTGATCGAGAGCGACCGGGTGGAAGGCACGGCCGTCTACGGACCGGACGAGACGCAGATCGGCACCATCAAGCGCCTGCTAATCGAGAAGGTGAGTGGGCGCGTTCTCTATGTCGATGTGACGTTCGGGGGTTTTCTGGGCATCGGGGTGCATCATCATACGATCCCGTGGGACAAGCTGTCCTACGACAAGGAGCTCGAGGGTTACCGCACCGATGTGACCGAGGCCCAGGTGCAGGCCGCCCCCGCGTTCTACGGCGACGACCGGATCTGGCCCGACCGCAAGCGGGAGCAGGAGATGCGGGATTACTGGCACGACATCCCGAGGGGTCCGATCTGAGCGCGAAGCCTCACGGGAGGCACACGGAACTGCTATGATGGCCTCATCCCCGCCTCCAGGAGGGTGCCATGATCGAGCATGTGTTCAAAATCGGCCAAGTCGTGCGGCCCAAAGCGACCTGCCACAGCCTCCCGAACGATCTTTTCCGGGTTCTGCGCCTCCTGCCCTCGACGGCCGGAGGCGTGCCGCTCTACTGCATCAAGAGCCAGGCGGAACTGATCGAGCGCGTCGTCGAACAAAGCGACATCGAGGCGGCGGCGCGCTAGCGCCTGAGCTTGGCCGCAGGCCTGCTCTCGCCTTGCGTATTCGGTCTCGACGCCGATCGTTGTTTGTAGTTGTTTCTCGGCGCTTCCTCGTACAGTCGTGATCTGCGAGGATGATGCATCCCGTCGTTCCATTCCATGAAACGTAAAGTGAAGTAACGCGTTGGTCATCAAACGAGAATACGTGGAGATGGAATGATGAAGAAGTCAGCTTGGCTCCTGGCAGCCGCTCTCATTGGTTCGAGCGTCGTCGTCTCGACACCCTCGTCGGCCCAGGTGCAGTTCGGCATCGGTCCCGACGGTCCGAGCGTCCGGGTCGGGCCGGACCGCGACCGCTATGAACGCCGCTACATCGAGCGCCGCCGCGTCTATGACCGCGACGACCTGTCGACCGGCAGCATCGAACGCTGCCGCACCGTGGTGATCCGCGAGGAAGAACCGGACGGCGACATCGTCACCCGTCGCGTGCGCCGCTGCCGCTAACCTCAAAACCGGTTCCCGGGAATGCCTCAGGGGCGCTGCCTCTCAGGCATTCTCCTTTGTTCCGACTTCGGCATGAGCAGGTTATGCGACCGCCGCATGCGGTGCCGGGCGTGAATCCACCTCGGCGGTGATGGCCAGCGTCATCATGCGCCCGCGATTGATCAGGGCAACGACGGTCGACGCCAGCGACAGGGCGGCGCGGTCCGATCGTCCGAGCTGCAGGCCGTGCACGTAGAGCCGCATCAGCTCGACCGTCACGTAGTGGAAGGCGACCTCGGACCCGCGCGCCAGCTTCATGCGCCGCGAAGCGATCATCAGCTTGTCGAGATAGAGCGATTGCTCGATCGGCGGCTCCGCCCGAAAGCCGCTCAAACCCCCGAACATGTGCTCGAAATGATCCCACAGGAGAGACAGGTTCTTGGCCGCCTTGTCCTGCTGGTCCGGTGAAAGCGCCTGGAACTCGGCCAGAAGCTCCCAGGCGGGGTCGCTCTCGATCGCCTTGTCCTCGGCACTGGCCAGCGGGTCGAACGGCAGAAGCGCACGCGTGTGCGAAAGCAGAACCGGGCGCAGCGCGTCCCATCCGGCGAACACCTTGGGCAGCACGATCAGGGCGGTGGCGAGAACGGTCTGATCGGCGACCGTGCCGGCGCGCGCGAGCGCCGGTTGCGCCGCCTTCCGGCAGGTCTCGATGAACTGCCAGCGCAGAAGGCAGAGCTTGTAGAACTGCTCGATTTTCTCAATGAGGCCGTTTTGCGGTTGATGATCGACAGACCACGGAAAGGTGAAGTCACTTCGGGACTGGGGCGGGCTGCTCATGAGTCTGATGATCCGATCCGGAAATCGCTTCCAACACAGGTTCGGTCATACAGGCCCAATCCAGGCAACTTTGAGGCCCGGACACCCTGTGACGTAAGTACGTTTGGTCGCAGGGGAATCTTGTCCTCCGACCGGACTGCGGAGCCTCCGTCGACCGTCGAGCCGGTCCTTGCAGGCGCGGACGGACCGAGCGACGCATCCTTGAACCCTGGCGGGCCGTTCTTACATCTCAGGCGACCCCGATCCGGGCCCCTCTGACGCAAGCCATGCCGGCGCTCGCGTGATGTCGGATCTTTTCATGATCCGAAGCCGGCCAGAGGTGAGAATGCTTCAAGAACTCCTGTCCGCCGTGGTCAGCGTCCTGATCGTCGATCCGCTCCAGGCGAAGATGAGCGAGCGCCTGGCCCAGATCCGCGCCCCCCAAGCCGTCATCGCCGACGTGCGATCTTGCGCCGAATCCTCCCTGCCGAAACTGGCGGAACGGGCCATGGCGGAACCCCTCTGGGTCGTCACGACCACGCTCGACGTCTGGATCGGCCGCACCGCGCCCGAAGCGATTCTCGGCGGCACCTCGGCCCAATGCGATGCGGCCGTAGAGGCAGCGCGGGTTTATCTGGAGAGCCGCGGGGCGTGATCGAGCCCGCCCGAGGTCCGAGACCTTGTGGAACGAGCCCCGGAGGTGCACCATTCCCGCAGTCGTGCATTCCCCCTAGCAATCTTGTTATAGCCGAGTTCGCTCCTTACCTATCAGTTATGAAAACCCTGCTCCTTTTCATCGGTACGGTTCTTCGTAGCCGCATCATCCAGCGTAAGGGGCTAGGGGCAATTCCGGCCATCTATAAGCTTATCCTATGCTGGTGGTCCTGGACCCCGCCTCGGCCGGAATCTCAAATCTCCCATGGATGTGAACATCAGGAGCAGTCATCAAGCATCGTTGCGGCCGAGCGGGTCAAACTGCGAGCTCAGCGGAAGGCACTGGCTGGTCTTTCTTGAGAACCTCAGGAACTGCGGCTGCCCAAGAGGATTTCAAGCGACCGTCATGTCCCTATGGCTAGGCTAACCAAAGGTGCATAAGCTGAGTCCGAGTTGGGTCAGAAGACACGCTTGGATGGGGCCGCAGCCGTGTTTTTGATGTTCTACCGCGCCGTCTACCTAGCAATGGCGCTCTTTATGTCCGTCAGTGAGTACAGGAAGGATGGCAACATACTAGGGGCTTTGGCTTTCGCGGTGTTCGTCGCGGTTGCGCTAGAGCTTATGTACTGGGTCAGACAATTCGGCACGGATTTCCCGGACCGTTTCAGGATCTGGATGACCCACCAGCGAGAGAGGGTAGCAGAGGATCCCCTCTACCCAAATCTACCGCTATTCGTGGCCCTCATGATGGCTTTCCTCTGCATCGGGATAGCAACGGCAGCACACCTTACATTTCCAGAGACCTGCGATCCTGAATCCAGGAAATGGCTCTTTCGCGTTGCAATCTGCAGGCAGCCGTTCCGGAGCATCTTCTACCTGTCTTCGACGGGGTTGTTCGCCATGCTCGGAGCGGGTTCACTCGTAATGGCATTTATGCTGCGCCGGAGATATCGGTCATCCTCTGATCGTGACGCCCGCGACCTCTAAGCATCCGGCTCCCCGAGCTTGAGCCTGCCAGGAAGAGCCGCGCTCGCGGATGGTCGCCATGTTCGTTTCAGTCCAGCTGTGGCAACGCTGTGACGGATTGGCTTGTCTAGTTGTCGGGAGTGCCTGAGCGAAGGCCAAAAACTAAGCTGTTTCAGCATCTTGGTGCTTGGTGGAGCTGAGGGGATTCGAACCCCTGACCTCTGCAGTGCGATTGCAGCGCTCTCCCATCTGAGCTACAGCCCCGGTCGATTGAATCGAGCCAAGTGGCGCAAGTTTTAGGCCTGCCGGGTTTGGTCTGTCAATCGGCCCGGCGGGGCGCTGGAGCGGCATCCCAACGGAAAGGGGCATCGCCCCCAGGGCGGATGTGGGTTGTTCGGCCCCGCTTCAATCGTTACATGAGCAAAGCCGATCCCTGACAGGTTTCCCATGCGCGCGCTCCTCAACGTCATTCTGCTGGCTTTGCAGCTCTATACCTATCTCATCGTCGCCTCGGCGATCCTGAGCTGGCTCGTGGCCTTCAACGTGGTCAACACCCGCAACGATTTCGTCCGCTCGATCTGGAACTTCCTGGATGCGGTGACCGAGCCGGTCCTCAGGCCGATCCGGAACATCCTGCCCAATCTCGGAGGCGTTGATATTTCACCCATCATTCTGATCCTGCTGATCATTTTCATTCAGAACCTGATCGTCGACTACCTGATGCCGATCGCCTTCTAAGAGGGAGCAAGCCCTTGGCCTGGAGCATCCGCCCTGGCGGGCTCGACATCCGGGTCCGGGTGACGCCCCGGGGCGGACGGGATGCGATCGACCGGGTCGAGACCTTGTCGGACGGCAGGCCGGTCCTGAAGATCCGGGTCAGGGCCGCGCCGGAGGACGGGGCAGCGAACGAGGCGGTCCGGCGCCTGCTCGCCAAGGCTCTGAAGCGTCCCGCCTCGGCGGTGAGCCTGGAGGCGGGCGCCACCGCCCGGCTGAAAACTTTTCTCATTTCAGGCGAGGGGGACAGGCTTGCCGCCGCCCTCGCCGCATTGACAGGACGGGACACCCCATGAGCGCCACGATCATCGACGGAAAAGCCTATGCCGAGGGATTGCGCGGCCGCATCGCCGGGGTGGTCAGGAATCTGGCCGGGCAGGGCGTCACGCCCGGTCTTGCGGTGGTGATCGTCGGCGAGGATCCGGCGAGCCAGCTCTACGTGAAGAACAAGGCGCGCCAGACCGTCGAGGTCGGCATGCGTTCCTTCGAGCATAAGCTCCCGGCTTCCACGAGCGAAGTCGAGCTCCTCGACCTCGTCGCCCGGCTTAACGCCGACCCGGCGGTGGACGGGATCCTCGTGCAACTACCGCTGCCGAAGCAGATCGATGCGCAGAAGGTGATCGAGGCCATCGATCCGGCGAAGGACGTGGACGGCTTCCACCCGATCAATGCCGGCAAGCTGATGACCGGCGTGCCGGGCCTCGTCTCCTGCACGCCCCTGGGGTGCCTGCTGCTGGCGCAATCGGTGCGACGGGATCTGTCGGGCCTGAACGCCGTGGTGGTCGGACGCTCCAACATCGTCGGCAAGCCCATGGCGCAGCTGCTCATCGCCCAGAGCTGCACGGTGACGGTGGCCCATTCGAAGACCCGCGATCTGCCGCAGGTCTGCCGCGGTGCCGACATCCTCGTCGCCGCCGTGGGCCGGCCTGAGATGGTGCGCGGCGATTGGGTGAAGCCCGGCGCGATCGTGATCGACGTGGGCATCAACCGGGTGCCGAATCCGGCCGCCGGCGAGGGCAAGACCAAAGTGGTGGGAGACGTGGCCTATGCGGAAGCGGCCGAGGTCGCCTCCGCCATCACGCCGGTTCCCGGCGGCGTCGGCCCGATGACCATCGCGTGCCTCCTGCGCAACACGCTGGAGGCCGCCTGCCTGCGGCGCGGGCTCGCCATGCCGGCGGTGGATTTCGCCGCCTAACTAGTTGGCCGCAAAGCAGTAGAACAGCCCCGCGCCGCCGGTGCCGCGCAGGGCGTCCTGGTTGCAGCCGCCGCGGGTCGGGTGCGACGTGTTCCAGGATTTGGCCGGCGGCGAGTCGTCGAGGCCCATGCGGTCATGGTGGCCGACCATGGCCGCGCCGTCCGGGCCGCTCTTCGTCCAGTTGCCGCAGGTCATGTCCTGATTGCCCGCGAAGGCGGTGCCGTCCGCTTGGGATCCGGTGAGGATGTCGTGCTGGTTCGGCTGGTCGCCACGCCCCTTCACCGGCTCGCCCTTCTCGGTCAGCGCGGTCTGCTTGGTGAGGTTGTTGCCGGCGCCGTGTAGGTCCGCCACGTCCTTGGCGATCACGACGCCCTTGGCGTTCCGCCAGGGCCCGCGGCCGATCCGGTCCCGGGCGTTGACGGCGGTCGCGCCGCCCGTGGCCTGCGTCGACAGATAGGCCCGCCACATCTTCCCGCGAATGCCGGCGGCCTCCGCCAGGGTCTGGCAATGCCGGTCGGCGCCCTCAAGCCCTCCGAGATCCGCGCCCTTGCCCGAGCCGACGCTGGTCACGAAAAACGTTGTGTCCTGAGCGCTCTGGGCATGAGCGGAATTCATGGGAGCGAGGGCCAGAAACCCGATCGAGGCGATGAGCCAACCGGTATTCGCTGCGTGCATTGTTTCCTCCTGCGTTGGATCGTGACCGTCCTTGTCCAAGGCGGACGGCTCTACAGACGATCCAGGCAGGACGATCATTCCGTCCTCACGGCGTTTTGAGAGCCGGATGGCCGCTCCCGTGGCAGGTGCGGTCACGCCTCCTGCCTTAGATGCTCCACCAATTGCCGCGCCGAAGGCGGCAGGTCCTTCAGGGAGCGGATGCAAAGCGTCAGGTCGCGGGCGGCCCAGGCATCCTCCAGTTCGACCGGGGTGATGGCCGTGGTGCGGGCGGCGCGGCGGGCGGTGGTCTCGGGCACGATGCCGAGGCCGACGCCGGCCTCCACCATGCGGCAGACGGCGTCGAAGCTGCGCAGCTGCACCCTCAGGCGGATGGGCTTGCCGATGCGCGTGGCCTTGCCGGCGAGGAAGCGCTGGAGGGCGCTCGCCCGGTCGAGGCCGACGAAATCATGCTCCAGCACTTCGGCGAACGGGATGCTGGCCCGGGAGGCGAGGGGGTGGCCCTTCGGCACAACGAGCACGAAGCGGTCGCTGCGGAACGGGTAGGTCTCGAGCCGTCCGGTATCGACGGTGCCGGCCACGATGCCGAGATCGCCGACACCCTCGGCGATCAGGCCGACGATCTCGTCGCTCAGGCGCTCCTCCAGGTCGATGGACACCTGCGGATGCCCGGCCAGGAAGGCACCGAGGGCCTCGGGCAGGAACTCCGTGAGGGCGTTGGTGTTGGAGAGGATCCGGATCTGGCCGGTCAGCCCGCCCGTGTAGGAGCCCAGATCCTCCCGCAGGCGCTCGGCCTGGGCGAGGAGGGCGCGGGCATGCTGGAGCAGGGTTCGGCCGGCCGGCGTCGGGGTGACCCCGGCCCGGGTTCGCAGGAGGAGGGGAGCGCCAAGGGACTTTTCCATGTTGCGGATGCGGGTGCTTGCCGCCGCCAGCGCCAGATGGGCCCGTTCGGCCCCGTGAGTGATGCTGCCGGCCTCGACCACGTGCCGGAAGAGGCTCAGATCCGTCAGATCGAATTGCATGAGTTACCTTCGTCATTCGCGAAGGGAGATAAGAATAATTAAAAATTGTGCATTAAGCGAGCCTGGTGCAAACTTCGCGGCTGACGAAGTGTGTCTCCTGTCGGGTGTTCGGCAGAAGGTGCATTGCGGTGTTGCCGCGCTTCCATTACGAACCATTCCAAACTACGGGCGGCTGACGTCGCCGATCAGGAGTGAACACCATGGCTGAGGCGAAAGTGGCCCCGCGGCCCTTGTCCCCGCATCTTCAGGTCTACAAGTGGAGCTGGACGATGGCGATGTCCGTCGCCCACCGTCTCACGGGCATCGCCCTCTATGGCGGCATTGCGCTCTTCGCCGTCTGGCTCGTGGCCCTGGCCTCAGGGCCCTCGGCTTTCGACGCCGTGCAATGGTTCTTCGGCTCGCCCCTCGGGTACCTGATCCTGTTCGCCTACACCTGGATCCTCATGCACCACATGCTCGGCGGCGTGCGCCACCTGGTGTGGGATTTCGGCCATGGCATGGAGCCGGCGCAGCGCATCAACATGGCCCGCTTCACCCTCGTCGGCTCGATCGCCCTGACGCTTGCGATCTGGGTCGTCGCCTTCATCGCTTTTTAAAGGAGCAGGACCCATGGCCGACAACAGGGCTGACACCCGCGTTTCCATGCGCACCCCGCTCGCCCGCGTGAAGGGCCTCGGCGCCTCCGGGCACGGAGTCGAGCATTGGTGGATCCACCGCGTCACCGCGGTGTCGAACATCCCGCTCATCATCTCCTTCGTGATCATCATCGCGGCGCTCGCCGCTTCCCCGTCCTACCAGGAGGCGATCGCCGTCATCTCGCATCCACTGGTCGCGATCATCCTCATCCTCGCGGTGATCTCGGTCACGAACCACATGCGCCTCGGCATGCAGATCGTCATCGAGGACTATGTCCACCATAAAGGCCAGAAGATCGCTGCCGTCATGGCGAACAATTTCTACGCCGTGATCGTCGCGGTGGCGTGCCTCTACGCCATCCTCAAGGTCAGCCTCGGCCGCATCCTCGCTTAAGGAATTCTCACATGGCTCAAGCAACGAACGGCGCCGCCGTCAACGGCAAGGCCTATAACATCGTCGACCACACCTTCGACGTGGTGATCGTCGGCGCGGGCGGCGCGGGTCTTCGCGCCACCGTCGGCTGCTCGCAGGCGGGCCTGCGCACCGCGTGCATCACCAAGGTGTTCCCGACCCGCTCGCACACGGTGGCGGCGCAGGGCGGCATCTCTGCCTCGCTCGGCAACATGGGGCCGGACGATTGGCGCTGGCACATGTACGACACCGTGAAGGGCTCCGACTGGCTCGGGGACCAGGACGCCATCGAGTATCTCGTGCGCAACGCGCCCGCCGCCGTCTACGAGTTGGAGCACTGGGGCGTTCCCTTCTCCCGCACGGCGGAAGGCAAGATCTACCAGCGTCCCTTCGGCGGCATGACCACCGAGTTCGGTAAGGGCACCGCCCAGCGTACCTGCGCGGCGGCCGACCGTACGGGCCACGCGATCCTGCACACGCTCTACGGCCAGGCGGTGAAGAACCAGACCAACTTCTTCATCGAGTATTTCGCCCTCGACCTGATGATGGATTCCGACGGCCGCTGCATCGGCGTCGTGGCCCTGAACCAGTCGACCGGCGAGATCCACCGCTTCCGCGCCCACATGACGATCCTCGCCACGGGCGGCTACGGACGCGCCTATTTCTCCGCCACCTCGGCCCATACCTGCACGGGCGACGGCAACGCCATGGTGCTGCGCGCCGGCCTGCCGCTGCAGGACATGGAGTTCGTGCAGTTCCACCCGACCGGCATCTACGGCTCGGGCTGCCTCATCACGGAAGGGGCGCGCGGCGAGGGCGGGTATCTCACCAACTCGGAGGGTGAGCGCTTCATGGAGCGCTATGCCCCGTCCGCCAAGGACCTCGCCTCCCGTGACGTGGTCTCGCGCGCCATGACCATGGAGATCCGCGCCGGTCGCGGCGTCGGTAAGAACAAGGACCACATCTATCTCCACCTCGACCACCTCGACCCGAAGATCCTGCACGAGCGCCTGCCCGGCATCTCGGAGAGCGCGAAGATCTTCGCCGGCGTCGACGTGACCAAGGAGCCGATCCCGGTCCTGCCCACCGTCCACTACAACCTGGGCGGCATCCCGACGAACTATCACGGCGAGGTGCTGACCCTGAAGAACGGCAACCCGGACACGGTGGTGCCGGGCCTGATGGCGCTCGGCGAAGCCGCCTGCGTGTCCGTGCACGGGGCGAACCGCCTCGGCTCGAACTCGCTCATCGACCTCGTGGTGTTCGGCCGCGCGGCGGGACTGCGCTGCGCCGAGATCCTGGAGCCGAACGCCCGCCACGCGGACCTGCCCAAGAACGCCGACGAACTCGCGCTCTCGCGCCTCGACAAGTTCCGCCACGCCAACGGCTCGACCTCGACCGCGGAGCTGCGCCTTCAGATGCAGAAGACCATGCAGAACAACTGCGCCGTGTTCCGCACCGGCGAGGTTCTGGAAGAAGGCCGCAAGCTCATCCACGACGTGTGGAACGCGGCCGCCGACATCAAGGTCACGGACCGCTCCCTGATCTGGAACACCGACCTCCTCGAGACCCTGGAGTTCGACAACCTGATCGGCCAGGCGGTCGTCACCATGGAGGGGGCGGCGAACCGCGAGGAATCCCGCGGCGCCCATGCCCGCGAGGACTTCTCCGAGCGCGACGACAAGAACTGGATGAAGCACACCCTGGCCTGGCTCGACGACACCTCCCACAAGGTGACCCTCGATTACCGCCCGGTGCACACCTACACCATGTCGAACGACATCCAGTACATCGAGCCGAAGGCTCGCGTGTACTAAGGAAGACGCAAAACGATGGCTCAGTTCACTCTTCCCAAGAACTCCAAGTACACCGAAGGCAAGACCTGGCCGAAGCCGGAAGGCGCCACCAACGTCCAGGAATTCCGCATCTACCGCTGGAACCCGGACGACGGGCAGAACCCGCGCATCGACACCTATTACGTCGACCGAGACGATTGCGGCCCGATGGTTCTCGATGCGCTGCTCTGGATCAAGAACAACGTCGATTCGACGCTGGTCTTCCGCCGCTCCTGCCGCGAGGGCATCTGCGGCTCATGCGCCATGAACATCATGGGCGGCAACACGCTCGCCTGCACGCTCGGCATCGACGATTGCGGGTCGGATTCCATCAAGATCTATCCGCTGCCGCACATGCCGGTGCTGAAGGATCTGGTGCCGGACCTGACGAGCTTCTTCGCCCAGCACGCCTCCATCGAGCCCTGGCTCCAGACGGTGACGGCGGAGCCGGAGACGGAATGGCGCCAGACCCCGGAGGAGCGCTCCAAGCTCGACGGACTCTACGAGTGCATCCTGTGCGCCTGCTGCACCACCTCCTGCCCGAGCTACTGGTGGAACGGCGACCGGTTCCTCGGGCCGGCAGCCCTGCTCCAGGCCTATCGCTGGCTCATCGACAGCCGCGACGAGGCCACGGGCGAGCGCCTCGATAACCTGCACGATCCGTTCCGGCTCTATCGCTGCCACACGATCATGAACTGCGCGAACACCTGCCCCAAGGGCCTCAACCCGGCCAAGGCCATTGCCGAGGTGAAGAAGATGATGATCGCACGGGTCGTGTGACGCTTCCTTGCAACAACTTCACGAAAAGGCGCCACCGGCGCCTTTTTTTGTGGTTTGGTATCCCATATGTCGAAGCCGAAACCATGTTGGCCTGGGTTCATATTCCTCCCGTTAGCCTAGGCCGCACAATATCCGTCCGAACGGACGGCCATGCATGCGAGGACCAAGATGACGAAGCCCCTGTGGCTGACGACCGCTGTACTCTGCTCCGCCCTGGCGCTCGGCGCGTGCTCATCGACCCGCCTCGGCGGGCCGTCGGTCCGTGGCGCTGCGGCGGCACCGATCACCGAGGCTCCGCCGGTCGAGGCCGTCCCGTCGGGACCCGTCGAAGCCGCGCCGCTGCCGCCGCTGGCCGGCGCGCCCATCGCTCCCGACATGACGGCTCCTCCGACGGGCGGTACCGACATCGCGGGCCTGCCGCCGGCACCTCCGCCGCCGACCCTCGGGGCTCCTGCGCCCGCGCCCGCTCCGGCCCCGACCAGCCGCACCGCGATGGTCGGCAACTGGAGCGTCCAGACCTCGGGCGGCTCGTGCCGGGTCCAGCTCTCGAGTTCGCCCGCCCTCGATCTCTACCGGGCCTCGGCCTCCGGCTGCTCGAACCAGGACCTGTCCAAGGTCAATGCCTGGGACTACCGCGACGGCGAGGTCTATCTCTACCAGACCGGCGGCTCGGTGGCGGCGCGCCTGCGCGGCTCGTCCTCGTCGCTCAGCGGCGTGCTCGCCAAGTCCGGGGCGCCGTTGACGCTCTCGCGCTAAACCCAAGAAGACGGGCCGATTTCGAGCAGAAACCAGTCCGAAGACGTTTGCGCTCTCAGGCGGGGAGGGGTATCGATCAACCCGTGAACGACACCTCCTTCTCCTCGCCCCAATCCATCACGGCCCGCTACAACGCCCTGGTCACGTCAGGTGCCATCGAGCGCGATCCGGCGCAGGTGGCGCTGCTCAAGCGGCTTGAGGCGCTCGCCGGAGATCTCGCCAACCATCGACTGGCCCGCAAGCCCAGCGCGCTCGGCTGGCTCTTCGGCAAGAAGAACAGCGAGCCGCCGAAGGGTCTCTACGTCTGGGGCTCGGTCGGGCGCGGCAAGACCATGCTCATGGACCTGTTCTTCGAGGCGCTGCCGGTGCGGCGCAAGCGCCGGGTCCATTTCCACGCCTTCATGGCCGACGTGCACGAGCGCATCCACGCATACCGGCAAAAGCTGAAGGCCGGTCAGGTCACGGGCGACGATCCCATCGGCCCGGTGGCGGAGGCGCTCGCCGGCGAGGCCTGGGTGCTCTGCTTCGACGAGTTCACCGTCACGGACATCGCCGATGCCATGATCCTCGGGCGTCTGTTCACAGCGCTATTCGCCCGCGGAGTGGTGGTGGTGGCCACCTCCAACGTGGAGCCGGACCGGCTCTACGAGGGCGGCCTCAACCGTTCGCTCTTCTTGCCCTTCATTGGGCTGCTGCAGGAGCGCATGACGGTGGTGAAGCTCGAATCCCGCACGGATTTCCGGCTCGAGAAGCTCGCCGGCAGCCCGGTCTTCTATACCCCGGCCGACGAGGGCTCCCATGCGGCGCTCACCCGCGCCTTCAGGAGCCTGACCGGGCGCGAGCAGGGCAAGCCCCTGACCCTGACCGTCAAGGGACATCCGGTCGAGGTCCCGCAGGCCGCCGGCGGCGTCGCGCGCTTCTCCTTCGAGGATCTCTGCTCCAAGCCCCTAGGTGCCGCCGACTATCTCGCGGTAGCCGAGGATTTCCATACGGTCATTCTCGACAACATCCCGAGGATGAGCTTCGAGCGCCGCAACGAGGCCAAACGCTTCATCCTGCTCATCGATGCCCTCTACGATGCCCACGTGAAGCTCCTGGCCTCGGCCGAAGACGAGGTGCATGAGCTCTACCATGCGGAGTCCGGCCGTGAGGCCTTCGAGTTCGACCGGACCGTGTCCCGCCTGATCGAGATGCGCTCCGAGGAATACCTGTCCCTGCCGCATGGCCGCTCGGATTCGGAGGCCTCCGGCAGCACCACCGGGCTCGCCGAGACATGAAGCGGCCGTCCGGCGCGTCGCTGCGGGTGACGGAGGCCACGCCGGCCGACACCCGGCTTCTCGCCATCGCGGCCGCCCAGCTCAAGGAATTCGGGCCCCGGCACGTGACCGTGGTGGGCATTGCCGATGCGGCTGGCATGACCCATGCCAATGTCTACCGCTACTTTGCCAACAAGGCGGCCCTCATCGATGCTGTGGCAGGGCAATGGCTGCGGCGGATGGAGGCCACCATTGCGGACATCGCCGACTCCCCCGATCCCGCTGACGACAAGCTGGAACGCCTGATCCAGGCCTGGGCGCGGATCCACCGGGATCTCCTGAAGGAGGACCGGCATCTCTTCGACGTCTATTGCACGGCGACCGAGACGGCACGCCCCCTCATCCGCAAGCACCGGGCCCGGATGCGCCTGCTGATCGACCGGGTGCTGGACGAGGGCATCACGACGGCCAAGTTCGACCCTCGGGATCGGGAAAAGGCCCATGCCTTCATCACGGATTCCGTGTATCGCTTCATCAATCCGCTGACCGTCCGGCTGGATGCGGAGGTGCCGCAGGACATCCTCGATCAGCGGCTCGCCACCATGATCCGGGTGGTTCTGAGAGCCCTGGCGAACGGTAGCGTGTAACGTCAGTTACAAATTTCAAAAAATGTAACAGAAAAATTCGGGCGACTTCGATACACTCAAGTCACTGTAAAGGCGAAGGCTTTTCCAACCGTTAAGCTTGCCGGGACTTTTTCCAGGGCGCAAAGCCTTGCCTGTTAACCTTTTGGTCGCTTGATGGCGGCCCATCTCTCATGGCAAACAGCGCCACCTCAAAAAGGCTCGTGCCAAAAACCCAAGGACAGACCATGGCCCGGAAAAAGATCGCGCTCATCGGTGCAGGCCAGATCGGCGGAACGCTTGCCCATCTCGTCGGCTTGAAGGAACTCGGCGACGTCGTTCTCTTCGACATCGCGGAAGGCATCCCCCAGGGCAAAGGTCTCGACATTGCGGAATCCGCCCCGGTCGATGGGTTCGACGCCAAGTACAAGGGTGCCAACGACTACGCCGCCATCGAAGGCGCCGACGTGATCATCGTGACGGCCGGCGTGCCGCGCAAGCCCGGCATGAGCCGCGACGACCTCATCGGCATCAACCTGAAGGTCATGGAAGCGGTCGGCAACGGCATCAAGCAATATGCCCCGAACGCCTTCGTCATCTGCATCACCAACCCGCTCGACGCCATGGTATGGGCGCTCCAGAAGTTCTCCGGCCTGCGCCCTGAGAAGATCGTCGGCATGGCCGGCGTGCTGGATTCAGCCCGCTTCCGTCACTTCCTGGCCGAAGAGTTCAACGTCTCGGTCGAGGACGTGACCGCCTTTGTGCTCGGCGGCCACGGGGACGACATGGTGCCGCTCGTGCGCTACTCCACGGTGGCGGGCATTCCGCTGCCCGACCTGGTGAAGATGGGCTGGACGAGCCAGGAGAAGCTCGACGCCATGGTCGAGCGCACCCGCAAGGGCGGCGGCGAAATCGTCAATCTGCTCAAGACCGGCTCCGCCTTCTACGCGCCCGCCGCTTCGGCGATCGCCATGGCCGAGAGCTACCTCAAGGACAAGAAGCGCGTCCTGCCCTGCGCGGCCTACCTCAACGGCCAGTACGGCGTGAAGGACATGTTCGTGGGCGTTCCGATCGTGATCGGCGAGAACGGCGTCGAGCGCATCGTCGAGGTCGAGTTCTCGGCCGACGAGAAGGCCATGTTCGAGAAGTCCGTCGCCTCGGTGCAGGGCCTCGTCGACGCCTGCAAGCAGATCAACTCGGCTCTCGCTTAAACCCATTCGCGTCATGGCCGGCTTCCTGCCGGCCATCCACGTCTTCACTCGCCACGCCGCCAGGGCGTGGATGCCCGGGCCAAGGCCCGAGCATGACGAAGAGGAAAACAGATGAACATTCATGAATATCAAGGCAAAGCAGTCCTGAAGGAATTCGGCCTGCCTGTCTCCCGCGGCAAGGCGATCTTCTCGGCCGACGAGGCGGAAGCCGCCGCCAAGGAACTCGGCGGTCCGCTCTGGGTCGTGAAGTCCCAGATCCATGCGGGCGGGCGCGGCAAGGGCAAGTTCAAGGAAGCGGATGCCGGCGAGAAGGGCGGCGTGCGTCTCGCCAAGTCCGTTGACGAGGTGAAGCTCTTCGCCCAGCAGATGCTCGGCAAGACCCTCGTGACGGTCCAGACGGGCGAGGCCGGCAAGCAGGTCAACCGCCTCTACATCGAGGACGGCTCCGACATCGAGACCGAGTTCTACCTATCCATGCTGGTCGACCGCGAGACCGGCCGCGTGGCCTTCGTGGTCTCGACGGAAGGCGGCATGGACATCGAGCAGGTCGCCCACGACACCCCTGAGAAGATCGTGACCTTCTCGGTGGATCCCGCCACCGGCATCATGCCCCATCACGGCCGCGCGGTCGCCAAGGCGCTGGGCCTCAAGGGCGCGCTCGCCAAGGAAGCGGAAGACCTCACCTCCAAGCTCTACACGGCCTTCATGGCCAAGGACATGAGCATGCTGGAGATCAACCCGCTCATCGTCACCAAGGACCAGCACCTCAAGTGCCTGGACGCCAAGATCTCGTTCGACTCGAACGCCCTCTACCGCCACCCCGAGGTGATGGAGCTGCGCGATCTGACGGAGGAGGACGAGAAGGAAATCGAGGCCTCCAAGTTCGACCTCGCCTATATCGCCCTCGACGGCACCATCGGCTGCATGGTCAACGGCGCCGGCCTCGCCATGGCGACGCTCGACATCATCAAGCTCTACGGCGAGGAGCCGGCGAACTTCCTCGACGTCGGCGGCGGCGCCTCCGAGGAGAAGGTGACGGCGGCGTTCAAGATCATCACGGCCGATCCGAACGTGAAGGGCATCCTGGTCAACATCTTCGGCGGCACCATGAAGTGCGACGTCATCGCCCGCGGCGTGATCGCGGCGGTGAAGACCGTCGGCCTGCAGGTTCCGCTGGTGGTGCGCCTCGAGGGCACGAACGTGGAAGAGGGCAAGCAGATCATCCGCGAATCCGGCCTCAACGTGATCCCGGCGGACGACCTCGACGACGCCGCCCAGAAGATCGTGAACGCCGTGCGCGGCGGAAAGTAAGGTTTCGAGCTGATGTCCATTCTCATCGACAAGAACACCAAGGTCATCTGCCAGGGCTTTACCGGCAAGAACGGGACCTTCCATTCCGAGCAGGCCATCGCCTACGGGACCAAGATGGTCGGCGGCACCTCGCCGGGCAAAGGCGGCTCCACGCACCTGAACCTGCCCGTGTTCGACACGGTCATGGAAGCGCGCGAGAAGACCGGCGCCGACGCCTCGGTCGTGTACGTTCCGCCGCCGGGCGCGGCTGACGCCATCTGCGAGGCGATCCAGGCCGAGATCCCGCTCATCGTCTGCATCACGGAAGGCATCCCGGTGCTCGACATGGTGCGCGTGAAGCGTGCCCTCGAAGGCTCCAAGTCGCGCCTCATCGGCCCGAACTGCCCCGGCATCGTGACGGCAGGCGAGTCGAAGATCGGCATCATGCCGGCCAACATCTTCAAGCCCGGCTCGGTCGGCATCGTGTCGCGTTCCGGCACGCTCACCTACGAGGCGGTGTTCCAGACCACCAACGAGGGCCTCGGCCAGACCACCGCGGTGGGCATCGGCGGCGACCCGGTGAAGGGCACCGAGTTCATCGAGATGCTCGACATGTTCCTCTCCGATCCGAAGACCGAGTCGATCGTCATGATCGGCGAGATCGGCGGCTCGGCCGAGGAAGAGGCGGCCGAGTTCATCGCCCGCGAAGCCAAGAAGGGCCGCAAGAAGCCGATGGTCGGCTTCATCGCCGGCCGCACGGCTCCTCCCGGACGCCGCATGGGCCACGCCGGTGCGATCATCTCCGGCGGCAAGGGCGGCGCCGAGGACAAGATCGCCGCCATGGAGGCCGCGGGCATCCGCGTGTCGCCGTCGCCGGCCCGCCTGGGCAAGACCCTCGTCGAGGTTCTCAAGGGTCAGTAACAAGTCAGGCCGCCCTGATGTCAGGGCGGCCAACCAGCTTTTTGGATTGTAGATTGCCATGGCACGCCAAGACGCCAACCAGAACTTCCTGAACACCGCTTTCCTCTACGGAGCGAACGCGTCCTACATCGAGGAGCTCCAGGCCCGCTACGAGAAGGACCCGTCCTCGGTCGATGCCGAATGGCAGGCGTTCTTCGGTGCCCTGAGAGACGACAAGCAGGCTGTCGAGAAGGCGGCCAACGGCCCGTCATGGGAGAAGCCGAACTGGCCGGTCCACGCCAATGGAGAGCTCGTCTCGGCGCTGGACGGCAACTGGGCCCAGGTCGAGAAGGCTGTCGGCGACAAGATCAAGGCCAAGGCCGAAGCCAAGGGCGCCGAGATCAGCCAGATCGACGTACAGCAGGCGACCCGGGATTCCGTGCGCGCCATCATGCTGATCCGCGCCTATCGCGTGCGCGGCCACCTGCATGCCAAGCTCGATCCCCTGGAGATCAATCCCCGCCCGAACGACCAGGAGCTGCATCCCTCCCATTACGGCTTCACGGATGCCGACTGGGACCGCAAGATCTTCCTCGACAACGTGCTCGGGCTCGAGTTCGGCACGATCCGCGAGATCGTCGCGATCCTCGAGCGCACCTATTGCCAGACGCTCGGCGTCGAGTTCATGCACATCTCCGACCCGGTCGAGAAGGCCTGGATCCAGGAGCGCATCGAGGGTCCGGACAAGGAGATCACCTTCACCAAGGAAGGCAAGCGCGCCATCCTCAACAAGCTCGTCGAGGCGGAAGGCTTCGAGAAGTTCCTGGATGTCCGCTACACCGGCACCAAGCGCTTCGGCCTCGACGGCGGCGAGTCGCTGATCCCGGCGCTTGAGCAGATCATCAAGCGCGGCGGCAATCTCGGCGTGAAGGAGATCGTGCTCGGCATGGCCCATCGTGGCCGTCTCAACGTGCTGACCCAGGTGATGGGCAAGCCGCACCGCGCCCTGTTCCACGAGTTCAAGGGCGGCTCCTTCGCGCCCGACGACGTGGAGGGCTCGGGTGACGTGAAGTACCATCTCGGCGCGTCCTCGGACCGCAACTTCGACGGCAACAACGTCCACCTGTCGCTGACCGCCAACCCGTCGCACCTGGAAATCGTCAACCCCGTCGTGCTCGGCAAGGTTCGCGCCAAGCAGGACCAGCACGGCTGCACGCCCGACAACCGCACGGCCGTCATGCCGCTCCTCATCCATGGCGACGCGGCTTTCGCCGGCCAGGGTGTGGTGGCGGAATGCTTCGGCCTGTCGGGCCTGCGCGGTCACCGCACCGGCGGCTGGATCTCGTTCATCATCAACAACCAGATCGGCTTCACCACCGATCCGCGCTTCTCGCGTTCCTCGCCCTATCCGTCGGACGTGGCGAAGATGGTCGAGGCGCCGATCTTCCACGTGAACGGCGACGATCCGGAGGCCGTGGTCTTCGCCGCGAAGGTGGCGACGGAATACCGCCAGCGCTTCCAGAAGCCTGTCGTCATCGACATGTTCTGCTACCGCCGCTTCGGCCACAACGAGGGCGACGAGCCGGCCTTCACCCAGCCGCTCATGTACCGCAAGATCCGGTCGCATCCGGCGATCGTCGAGCTCTACTCCAAGAAGCTCATGGACGAAGGCATCGTCACCGAGGCCGAGGTCGAGGAGATGAAGTCGAGCTGGCGCTCGAAGCTCGACGCCGAGTTCGACATCGCGACCAGCTACAAGCCCAACAAGGCCGACTGGCTCGACGGACGCTGGTCCGGCCTCAAGGCGGTGCGCGAGGATCAGGACGATCCGCGCCGCGGTCAGACCGGCGTGTCGGCCGAGACCCTGCAGCAGATCGGCAAGGCCCTGACCACGATCCCGGAAGGCTTCCACCTTCACCGCACGATCCAGCGCTTCCTCGACAACCGCAAGAAGATGCTGGAAACCGGCGAGGGCTTCGACTGGGCCATGGCCGAGGCGCTCGCCTTCGGATCGCTCCTGCTCGAGGGGCACCGGGTGCGCCTGTCGGGCCAGGACGTGGAGCGCGGCACCTTCTCGCAGCGCCACTCCGTTCTGACCGACCAGGAGAACGAGGAGCGTTACACGCCTCTCAACCACATCTCGGACAGCCAGGCCCGCTACGAAGTCATCAACTCCATGCTGTCGGAAGAGGCGGTGCTGGGCTTCGAGTACGGCTACACCCTGTCCGAGCCCAACGCCCTGACCCTTTGGGAAGCGCAGTTCGGCGACTTCGCCAACGGCGCCCAGGTGGTGTTCGACCAGTTCGTGTCGTCCGGCGAGCGCAAGTGGCTGCGCATGTCGGGTCTCGTCTGCCTCCTGCCGCACGGCTACGAGGGCCAGGGACCGGAGCATTCCTCCGCCCGCCTCGAGCGCTGGCTGCAGATGTGCGCCGAGGACAACATGCAGGTGGGTTACTGCTCGACTCCGTCGAACTACTTCCACATCCTGCGCCGTCAGCTGAAGCGCGACTTCCGCAAGCCGCTGATCCTGATGACGCCCAAGAGCCTGCTGCGCCACAAGCGCTGCACCTCGACCCTCGCCGACATTTCCGAGGGAACCTACTTCCATCGCGTTCTGCAGGACGACGCTCAGGCCGGGCGCGACGGCATCAAGCTGGTGAAGGACGACAAGATCCGGCGTGTGGTGATCTGCACGGGCAAGGTCTATTACGACCTGCTCGAGGAGCGCGAGAAGCGGGGCATCGACGATGTCTACCTGCTGCGCGTCGAGCAGCTCTATCCCTTCCCGGCGAAGTCGCTGGCGGCCGAGCTCGCCCGCTTCAAGAAGGCCGACGTGGTGTGGTGCCAGGAAGAGCCCAAGAACATGGGCTCCTGGACCTTCGTCGAACCCTATCTCGAATGGGTGCTCAAGACCGCCGGCTCCAAGGTGGACCGCCCGCGCTACGTGGGACGTCCCGCCTCCGCCGCCACGGCCACCGGCCTCATGTCCAAGCATACGGCCCAATTGCAGGCCTTCCTCGACGAGGCTTTCGCGGCGTAAGACCCGCGAGAGCTCTCACCCGATTCCGAGGGGCTCGTCCGAGCCCCGCAAGACCCGAAGACGACCATGGCAACCGAAATCCGCGTACCCACCCTTGGCGAATCCGTGTCAGAGGCCACCATCGGCCGCTGGTTCAAGAAGCCCGGCGATCCCGTGAAGGCCGACGAGCCCGTGCTCGAACTCGAGACCGACAAGGTCACCCTCGAGGTCAACGCTCCCGCGAGCGGCACGCTCGGCGACATCGTCGCTAAGGACGGTGAGACGGTGAGCCCCGGCGCGGTGCTCGGCTCCATCGTCGAGGGCGACGGTGCTGCCGTTGCGGCTGCTGCGGCCGCGCCGAAGGCGGAAGCCCCCAAGGCTGCGCCGGCTCCTGCTCCCGTCGCTGCAGCGCCTGCAGCGGCCGCTCCCGGCGCCGCCAAGGATCACGGCCCGGCGGTCGCCCGTCTCGCGGCCGAGAGCGGCGTGAGCCCGGCGGGCGTTCCCGGCACCGGCAAGGACGGCCGCGTGACCAAGGGCGACATGCTCGCGGCCATCGCCACCGGCGGCGCTGCCGCTCCTGCGCCTGCAGCGCCCGTCCAAGTTCGGGCCCCCTCCGCGCCGGTCGATGCCGAGCGCGAAGAGCGCGTGAAGATGACGAAGCTGCGCCAGACCATCGCGCGGCGCCTCAAGGACGCCCAGAACACCGCCGCCATGCTCACCACGTTCAACGACGTGGACATGAGCGCGGTGATGAACCTGCGCAGCCAGTACAAGGACGTGTTCGAGAAGAAGCACGGCACCAAGCTCGGATTCATGGGCTTCTTCACCAAGGCGGTGATCCAGGCCCTGAAGGACGTTCCGGCCGTCAACGCCGAGATCGACGGGCAGGACCTCGTCTACAAGAACTATTACCACATCGGCATCGCGGTCGGCACCGAGAAGGGCCTCGTGGTTCCCGTGGTGCGCGATGCGGACGATCTCTCGGTCGCCGGGATCGAGAAGAAGATCGCCGATTTCGGCAAGCGGGCGCGCGACGGCAAGCTCTCCATCGACGAGATGCAGGGCGGCACCTTCACGATCACCAACGGCGGCATCTACGGCTCGCTCATGTCGACCCCGATCCTCAACGCGCCGCAATCGGGCATTCTCGGCATGCACCGCATCGAGGACCGTCCGGTCGTGCGCAACGGCCAGATCGTCGTGCGCCCGATGATGTATCTCGCGCTCTCCTACGATCACCGCATCGTCGACGGCAAGGAGGCCGTGACCTTCCTCGTGCGGGTCAAGGACGCGCTGGAGGATCCGGCGCGCCTCGTGCTCGATCTCTAAGTTTTCAACAACCTTGTCATGGCCGGGCTTGTTCCGGCCATCTCGATCGGACGAGCGCCGCGCTTCACCGTATCGGGATCACCGGCACGAGGCCAGTGATGACGAACTGAGGGTAAATCCATGTCCTACGATGTTATCGTCATCGGCACCGGCCCCGGCGGCTACGTGGCCGCCATCCGGGCCGCGCAGCTCGGCCTGAAGACCGCCGTCGTCGAAAAGCGCAAGACCCACGGCGGCACCTGCCTGAACATCGGCTGCATCCCGTCCAAGGCGCTGCTGCATGCCTCGCACATGTTCCAGGATGCGCAGCATTTCGCCGAGATGGGCATCGGCGTTTCCGCGCCGACCCTCGATCTCAAGAAGATGCTCGAATTCAAGCAGGAAGGCGTCGACGGCAACACCAAGGGCGTCGAGTTCCTGCTCAAGAAGAACAAGATCGACGCCTTCATCGGCACCGCCCGCATCGCTGCCGTCGGCCAGATCGAGGTGACGGCCGAGGACGGCTCGAACCAGATGCTCGAGACGAAGAACATCATCATCGCCACGGGTTCGGACGTGACGCGCCTGCCGGGCATCGAGATCGACGAGAAGGTGATCGTTTCCTCCACCGGTGCCCTGGACCTTGAGACGGTGCCGAAGCGCCTCGTGGTCATCGGCGCCGGCGTGATCGGCCTCGAGCTCGGCTCCGTGTGGCGCCGCCTCGGCTCCGAGGTGACGGTGGTGGAATATCTCGACCGCATCCTGCCTGGCATGGACGGCGAGGTCGCCAAGAACTTCCAGCGCATCCTCTCGAAGCAGGGTTTTGCGTTCAAGCTCGGCTCCAAAGTGACCGGTGTCGAGAAGACCGGCAACGGCGCGAAGCTGACGGTGGAGCCGGCTGCCGGCGGTGCAGCCGAAACGCTCGAAGCCGATGTGGTGCTCGTGGCGGTCGGGCGCGTGCCCTATACGCAGGGTCTGGGCCTCGATCACGTGGGCGTCCAGCTCGACAACCGCGGCCGCATCCAGACGGACGCGCATTTCTCCACCAACGTCACGGGCATCTACGCCATCGGCGACGTGATCGCCGGCCCCATGCTCGCCCACAAGGCCGAGGACGAGGGTGTCGCGGTGGCCGAAATCATCGCCGGCAAGGCGGGTCACGTGAACTACGACGTGATCCCGAGCGTGGTCTACACGTTCCCCGAGGTCGCCTCCGTCGGCAAGACCGAGGAGGAATTGAAGGCCGCGGGCATCGCCTACAATGCCGGCAAGTTCCCCTTCACGGCCAACGGCCGCGCCAAGGTCAACCGCACCACGGACGGCTTCGTGAAGATCCTGGCCGATGCGGCGACCGACAAGGTGCTGGGCGTCCACATCATCGGTCCGGAGGCCGGCAACCTCATCCACGAGGCGGCGATCGCCATGGAGTTTGGTGCCTCCTCCGAGGACATGGCCCGCACCTGCCACGCCCATCCGACCCTCGCGGAAGCTGTGAAGGAAGCGGCGCTGGCCGTCGAAAAGCGCGCGATCCACATGTAGGATCGCCGGATGGCCAAGCTCCACTTCCTCTACTCGGTGATGAATGCAGGCAAGACCACCCATCTCCTGCAGGTTCGCTACAATTACATCGAGAACGGCGGCCACGTGCTGCTGTTCACGAGCGTGATCGACGACCGATTTGGAATCGGCAAGGTGAAGTCGCGCCTCGGCCTCGAGGCCGAGGCGACGCCCTTGCGGAAGGAAGACGCCATCGACGCCGTCGTGGCGGCGGAGCACGCGAAGCGCCCGGTGACGGCGGTGCTCATCGACGAGGTCCAGTTCATGACCGCGGACCAGATCCGCCAGCTGGCCTGGATCGTCGACGAGCTGAAGATTCCCGTCATGGCCTATGGGCTGAAGAACAACGTCTACGGGACGCTGTTCAGCGACGCGATCGTCGCCCTGATGGCGCTTGCCGACGACTTCCAGGAGATCAAGCAGCTCTGCCATTGCGGCCGCAAGGCCACGATGATCCTCAAATACGACCGCAACGGCGAGGCCGTGCGCTCGGGCGAGGTGGTCGAGATCGGCGGCGAGGGCCGCTATGTCTCCGTCTGCCGGCCTCATTGGACAGCCGGGGATATCGGCCCCGCCGCCCGGCAATTGCTGGCTCAGCCGGTCGCGGCGGAGTAGTCGACAAACCTTCCCGTCATGGCGGGGCTCCTCCCGGCTGTCTCGCCTGGTCGACGCGCGGCGCATTTCTCGTCGTCTCCAGTCTTGCTCATACTCTCCACGTCATGGCCGGGCTTGTTCCGGCCATCCCGCTTGTTTGTGGCGCGGCGCTTGTCCGATCGAGATCACCGGGCCAAGCCCGGTGATGACGGCAGAGGGTGCAGAGCCGACCATCCAATCGGGAGGGCTCAGCGCAAGACAGCATTGGGATCCCCGAATCAAGCCCGGGGCGAGGAAGCGGCGCCGTCGTTCCTAGCAGCAGGAGCCCATCAGGCATGACGGCGTCGTCAAACGTCCTGCTTCACCCGCGCCCGCGGATGGGCCGCATTGAAGGCGTCCATCAGGCGGGCCGCATCCACCTTCGTGTAGAGCTGCGTGGTCGAGAGCGAGGCGTGGCCCAGAAGCTCCTGGATGCCGCGCAGGTCGCCGCCCTTGGCGAGGAGATGGGTGGCGAAGGAGTGGCGCAAGGCATGAGGCGTGGCGCTGTCCGGCAGGCCGAGCGCACCGCGCAGCTCCTCGACCGCGAGCTGGATGATGCGCGGCGAGAGCGGCCCGCCGCGGGCGCCGACGAAGAGCGGCCCTTCCGGCGGGATCGCATAGGGGCATAGTTCCAGATATTCCTCGACGGCGCGCTGGATCGGCGCAAGCACCGGCACGCTGCGCATCTTGCCGCCCTTGCCGGTGACCGTGACCGTATCGATCCCGCTGACCGGCGCATCGCGGCGCTGCAGCCCCAGGGCCTCCGAGATGCGCAGGCCCGCGCCATAGAGCAGGGAGAGCACGGCCGCGTCCCGCGCCAGGATCCAGGGCTTGCGGTTCTCGGACGCCCGCGTCTCGGCATCCGTCACCGCAACCGCCGAGGAGGCGGAAAGGGGGCGCGGCAGGTTCTTGTCCACCTTTGGGGTGCGAATCGCCGCGAAGGCCGAGGCCGTGCCATGGCCTTCGCGCTCCAGGTGCCGGGCGAAGGAGCGCAGGGCCGCGAGCTGGCGCATGAGCGAGCGGCTGCCGACCGAATCCATCCGCCGGGCGGCCAGGAAGGCCCGGATATCCATCGGCTTCAGGCCCAGGATGCCCTCCACGTCCGGCGGCTCGCCGAGATGGTTCGTCAGGAACGCGAGGAACTGTCGCAGATCCCGCCCATAGGCCTCGACGGTCTTGGCCGAGAGCCGCCGCTCCTTGGCGAGCGACGCAAGCCACGCCACCGCCTCGCGGCGGGTGTCGTCCGCGCCGGGAAGCACGAGATCGAGGATCGAAGATGAATTCTTTGCATCGGCCACGGACTCAATATCTGTTCACGACCTTGCCAAAGTGTGAAGCCGGGCAAATCAACGCCAAACGGATGGGATAATGCTCATTCCGAGTGGGGTGAGGAGGCGACGCATGAGTGAAAACGGAAAGAGGGTTCCAGGGACAGAGGGGTACGGCGAGCAAGCTCACAGCCTCGTCGATTCTTATGAGAGCGTCGTCTTCGACGATCTGTATCGTCCCCTCCTGGAGCTGTTGCCGGAGACGGGCAGAGCTCTCGACATCGGCGCCGGCACGGGCCGCGATGCAGCGGCCCTGGCGCGGCGCGGCTTCCAGGTCCACGCGGTCGAGCCGACGGCCGAATTGCGACACCATGCACAGCGTCTCCATCCTGAGCCGAAAATCGTCTGGATCGATGATGGCCTACCGGACTTGGCCCAGGTCTATGCTGGGGGCGACCGTTTCGATCTCATTCTATTGACGGCCGTGTGGATGCATCTCGACGAGCACGAGCGAAGCCGTGCACTGCCCCGTGTTGCGGAGCTGCTCGCGCAGAAAGGCAGGATCTTCATGACCGTCCGCAAGGGACCGGTGCCGGCCGGACGGCGGATGTTCGAGGTGCCGATCGATTCCCTTATTTCAAGATTTCAAGCGCGCATACTTTAGGCCTCGCGCTCCTCCGGAAATACGAGTTCCCCGATATGCTTGGCCGCAAGGACGTGAGCTGGACCATGCTTGCTTTCGAGAACGGAAATCGGGTCTAAGCTGTCGCCATGTCCCTGTTGCCCGTGTTCACCCGCTGATGGCCGCCAAGATCGCCGACGTCCTCATCCCGCTGGCGCTGGACACGGCCTATTCCTATGCCGTGCCGGACGGCCTCGCGCTCGAGGAGGGCGACGTGGTGCAGGTGCCGCTCGCCAACCGCGAGGTGGCGGGCGTCGTCTGGGGCTTGCGCGAGGGGCAGGGCGGCAACCTGAAGAAGGTCACGGGCGTCATCGAGGCACCGAACCTGTCGCCCAAGATGCGCAAGTTCCTGGACTGGATCGCCTGGTACACGCTTGCGCCCAAGGGCTCGGCGCTGGCCATGGGGCTGAAGATCCCGGATCCCGACCGGCAGGAGGTGGCGCGTGTCGGCGTCAGGCTGGCGGGCGCCTTGCCGAAGCGGATGACGCCCGCGCGGCAGAAGGTGGTCGAAATCGCCCAGGACGGGATCGTGCGGCTGAAAAGCGAGCTGGCCCATGCGGCCGGCGTCAGCAACGGCGTCGTTGACGGGCTCATCGACGAGGGGACCCTCGAGACGGTGGCCCTGCTGGCCGAGCCCGTGGCCGAGACGCCCGATCCCGCCTTCGGGCACACGGCGCTCTCCGACGGGCAGAAGACAGCGGCCGAGGAGATCGTCGCCGCCATGGCCGAGGAGCACCCGCCCGTGATCCTGCTCGAAGGCGTCACGGGATCGGGCAAGACGGAGGTCTATTTCGAGGCGGTGGCCGAGGCCGTGCGCACCGGCCGGCAGGCGCTGATCCTGATGCCGGAGATCGCCCTGACGGCCCAGTTCCTCGACCGGTTCGCCGCCCGCTTCGGCGTCAAGCCCGCCACCTGGCATTCCGGCGTCACGGGCCGCCGGCGCGAGAGGCTCTATACGGCCATCGCGGCCGGCGAGGTGAAGGTGGTGGCGGGCGCCCGCTCGGCCCTGTTCCTGCCCTATGCGGATCTCGGCCTCATTATCGTCGACGAGGAGCACGAGACCGCCTACAAGCAGGATGACGGGGTGCATTATCACGCCCGCGACATGGCTGTGGTGCGCGGCAAGATCGAGAACGCCCCGGTGGTGCTGGCCTCCGCCACGCCCTCCATCGAGAGCCGGGTCAACGTGGAGCGCGGGCGCTACCGACACGTGAAGCTCCCCGAACGATTCGGCGGCCGCTCCATGCCGCAGATCCGGGCCGTGGACCTGCGCAAGGAGGCGATCCCGAAGGGCCGCTGGCTCTCGCCCACCCTGGTGACGGCCGTGGAGGACACGGTCGGGCGCGGCGAGCAGGCGTTGCTCTTCCTCAACCGGCGCGGCTATGCGCCGCTCACCCTCTGTCGGGCCTGCGCCCATCGCTACGAATGTCCCAACTGCTCCTCCTGGCTGGTGGAGCACCGCTTCCGGCGCTCCCTCGTCTGCCACCATTGCGGCCACGTGGAGCGCACGCCCCATGCCTGCATCGAATGCGGCAGCGTCGATTCCCTGGTGCCCTGCGGGCCCGGCGTCGAGCGGATCGCCGAGGAAGCCGCGGCGCTGTTTCCGGACAAGCGCTGCATCGTGCTTTCCAGCGACTTCCCCGGCGGCACGGAGCGGCTGCGGGCGGAGCTTGCCGCCATCGCGGCGGGCGAGTTCGACATCGTCATCGGCACCCAGCTCGTCGCCAAGGGGCACAATTTCCCGCTCATGACCCTGGTGGGCGTGCTCGACGCGGATATCGGCCTCACCTCCGGCGACCCGCGCGCTGCCGAGCGCACCTTCCAGATGCTTCAGCAGGTGACGGGCCGCGCCGGGCGCGGCGAGAAGCCGGGCCGGGCCCTCGTCCAGACCTGGCAGCCGGATCATCCGGTGATCGCGGCGCTCATCTCCGGCGATGCGGAGCGGTTCTACGAGGAGGAGACCCGGGTGCGCGAGATGGCCGGCCTGCCCCCGTTCGGCCGCCTCGCCTCCCTGATCGTTTCGGCCGCCGAGCGCGAGGCGGCCGAGGCCCATGCCCGGGCCATGGCGCTCGTCGCGGAGCCGCCGCCCGGCGTGACGGTGCTGGGCCCGGCCGAGGCGCCCCTCGCGCTGATCCGCGGCCGCTATCGCTTCCGGCTCCTGGTCAAGACCGAGCGCGAGGTGGATCTCCAGGCCTATTTGCGGGGTTGGATGTCCCGCTGCCCGAAGATCCGCGGCAACACCCGCGTGTCCATCGACGTGGACCCGCAGAGCTTTTTGTGATCAAGCGAACGTCCACCACCGAGACAAGGCCTATGACCAAGATCGTCCATTGCATCCGCCACGGCCAATCCACCTTCAACGCGCACTGGGCCGAGCACGGCGAGGATCCGGGCCATTTCGATGCGCCTCTCACCGAACTCGGCCAGCGCCAGGTAGCCGAGCGGGCCCCGGAGCTGCACCAGCATCCTTACGAACTCGTCGTGACCTCGCCGCTGACCCGGGCGATCCAGACCACCATGGGCCTGTTCGGAACCCATCCGGCTTCGCCTCGGATCCTGGTCGAGTGCCTCCATCGCGAGCATCTGGAGAGCAGCTGTGACGTGGGCAGCGCCGTCTCCCGGCTGTCCCGGGACTTCCCGCACCTGCATTTCGGGCACCTGGACGAGGTCTGGTGGCACAACGACGGCGAGGTGAACGAGCGGGGCTTCGTCTACGAGCCGGCCCACGTCTTCGAGGCGCGGGTCGAAGGGTTCCGCCTCTGGCTCGCCGAGCGGCCGGAGACCATGATCGCCGTGGTGGGCCACGGCACCTTCTTCAGTAGGCTCGTCGGGCGGTTCCTGAACAACTGCGAAGTCGCCACGTTGGAGCTCTAGCCTTTACCTTAACCGCCGGCCCGGTTTTTTCCCGGCCAGACAGGGCCCAGCTCGCCTTGCGCCTCGGAAAAACCCATGCTAGTGCACCCTCGCCTGACGGGCGGAGAAGGCTTTCGCCCCGGGCTCATTTCCACACCTGACGGGTTTCCCGAGGGCCTCGTAGGCAGGCTGCCCCGGTCCGAGACCCGTTAAGACACGAGAGAGACGGTTACGTGGCGCAAAGCGGTTCGCAAGAAGGACCCCTCCTGTCGGGCGTAGCATTGCGCTATGCTTCGGCGCTGTTCGAACTCGCTCGCGAAGCGAACGCCGTGGATGCCGTTGCCGGCGACCTCGCCCGCTTCGATCAGCTGATCCGCGGCAGCGAAGACTTGCAGCGCCTGATCCAAAACCCCATCTTCACGGCCGAGGAGCAGTCGAACGCGATCGGGGCCATTCTCGACAAGGTCGGCATCTCGGGCCTTGCGGGCAATTTCATCCGCCTCGTCGCGTCCAAGCGCCGTCTCTTCGCGCTGCCCGACATGATCCGCGCCTTCCAGAACCTGGTGTCCGACGCGAAGGGCATCGTCCGGGCGCAGGTCACCCTGGCGGAGGCGCCGTCCGACACGGTCCTGAACGAAATCAAGGCGGCGCTGCGCGACGTCGCCAAGGCTGACGTTGCTGTCGACGTCAAAATCGACCCGAGCCTCATCGGCGGTCTCATCGTGAAGATGGGCTCCCGCATGGTGGATGCCTCGGTGCGCACCAAACTCAATTCCATTCGTCTAGCGATGAAAGAGGTCCGCTGATGGACATTCGTGCCGCTGAGATCTCCGCGATCCTCAAAGAGCAGATCAAGAACTTCGGTACCGAGGCTGAAGTCACCGAAGTCGGGCAGGTTCTGTCCGTCGGTGACGGCATTGCCCGTTGCTATGGCCTCGACAAGGTCCAGGCCGGCGAGATGGTCGAATTCGAGAGCGGCGTGCGCGGCATGGCCCTCAACCTCGAAACCGACAACGTCGGCGTCGTGGTGTTCGGCTCCGACCGTGAAATCGCCGAAGGCCAGACCGTGAAGCGCACGGGCGCCATCGTGGACGTGCCGGTCGGCAAGGGCCTGCTCGGCCGCGTCGTCGACGCCCTCGGCAATCCCATCGACGGCAAGGGCCCGATCCAGGCCACCGAGCGCCGCCGCGTGGACGTGAAGGCTCCCGGCATCATTCCGCGCAAGTCGGTGCACGAGCCGATGGCGACGGGCCTCAAGGCAATTGACGCCCTCATCCCGGTCGGCCGCGGCCAGCGCGAGCTGATCATCGGCGACCGCCAGACCGGCAAGACCGCGGTCGTGCTCGACACGATCCTCAATCAGAAGCCGCTGAACCAGGGCAACGACGAGAGCCAGAAGCTCTACTGCGTCTACGTGGCCGTCGGCCAGAAGCGCTCCACGGTCGCCCAGTTCGTGAAGGTGCTCGAAGAGCAGGGCGCGCTGGAGTACTCCATCATCATCGCGGCCACCGCGTCCGATCCGGCCCCGATGCAGTTCCTTGCGCCCTTCTCGGGCTGCGCCATGGGCGAGTTCTTCCGCGACAACGGCATGCATGCCGTGATCGTCTATGACGACCTGTCCAAGCAGGCCGTCGCCTACCGTCAGATGTCGCTCCTGCTCCGCCGTCCGCCGGGCCGCGAGGCTTATCCGGGCGACGTGTTCTACCTGCACTCCCGCCTGCTCGAGCGCGCCGCGAAGCTCAACGACAGCCAGGGCGCGGGCTCGCTCACCGCTCTGCCGGTCATCGAGACGCAGGCCAACGACGTGTCAGCCTACATCCCGACCAACGTGATCTCAATCACCGACGGTCAGATCTTCCTCGAGACGGATCTGTTCTACCAGGGCATCCGCCCTGCCGTGAACGTCGGTCTCTCGGTGTCGCGCGTGGGCTCCTCGGCCCAGACGAAGGCGATGAAGAAGGTCGCGGGCAAGATCAAGGGCGAGCTGGCGCAATACCGCGAGATGGCGGCGTTCGCCCAGTTTGGCTCCGACCTCGACGCCACGACCCAGCGTCTGCTGAACCGCGGTTCGCGCCTGACCGAGCTCCTGAAGCAGCCGCAGTTCTCGCCGCTGAAGATGGAAGAGCAGGTCGCCGTGATCTATGCCGGCGTGAACGGCTACCTCGACAACCTGCCCCTCAACCGGGTCAAGGCCTTCGAGGACGGTCTGCTCTCGCTCCTGCGCGGCAAGCACGCCGACATCCTGGAGGCGATTCGCGCCTCGAAGGATCTGTCGAGCGACTCGGAAGCGAAGCTCAAGGACGTCGTCCAGACCTTCGCCAAGTCTTTCTCGTAAAGACATCCGTTCTCGTAAGATCCAGCCGGATTTCCGGAGAGGGTAGGGCCGCTCGATGCCGAGCTTGAAAGACCTTCGTAACCGCATCGCCTCGGTCAAGGCGACGCAGAAGATCACCAAGGCCATGCAGATGGTGGCCGCCGCGAAGCTGCGCCGCGCGCAGACTGCGGCGGAGGCCGCGCGTCCCTATGCGGAGCGCATGGCCGTGGTGCTCGGCAACCTCGCGTCCGGCATCACCGTCGGGCCCGAGACGCCGCGGCTTCTCGCCGGCACCGGTTCCGACCGGGTTCACCTGCTGATCGTCTGCACGGCCGAGCGCGGCCTGTGCGGCGCGTTCAACTCCTCGATCGCCCGTCTCGCCCGCGACCATGCCAACCGGCTGCTCGCCGAGGGCAAGACGGTCAAGATCATCTGCGTCGGCAAGAAGGGCTACGACATCCTGCGTCGCCAGTTCGCCGAGCAGATCATCGAGTTCGTCGACCTGCGTTCCGTGCGCCAGATCGGCTTCGAACAGGGGGACATGATCGCCCAGAAGGTGCTGGCCCGCTTCGAGGCCGGCGAGTTCGACGTGGCGACCCTGTTCTACTCGCGCTTCCGTTCGGTGATCGCCCAGATCCCGACGGCGCAGCAGATCATCCCGGCCCAGATCGAGACCAGCGCCGGTTCCACCGACGCGGTCTACGATTACGAGCCGGACGAAGGCGAGATCCTGACGACGCTCCTGCCGCGGAACCTCACCGTGCAGATCTTCCGCGCGCTGCTCGAGAACGCCGCCTCCGAACAGGGCGCCCGCATGAGCGCCATGGACAATGCGACCCGCAACGCGGGCGAAATGATCAAGAAGCAGACGATGACCTACAACCGGTCGCGTCAGGCAATGATCACCAAGGAACTGATCGAAATCATCTCGGGCGCCGAGGCGCTCTGACGACATCCGAGAGGAGCCAATCATGGCCAACACCGCTACCACTGCCGGTAAAGCGACCGGTCACATCACGCAGGTCATCGGCGCCGTCGTCGACGTGCAGTTCGAAGGCCATCTGCCGGAGATCCTGAACGCCCTCGAGACCACGAACGGCGGCAACCGCCTCGTGCTCGAAGTGGCCCAGCAGCTCGGCGAGAACACCGTGCGCTGCATCGCCATGGACACCTCCGAGGGTCTGGTGCGCGGTCAGCCCGTCACCGACACCGGCGCGCCGATTTCGGTGCCCGTCGGCGCAGCCACCCTCGGCCGCATCATGAACGTCATCGGCGAGCCGGTGGACGAAGCCGGTCCGATCGTCGGCGAGGGCACCCGCGCCATCCACCAGCCGGCCCCGTCCTACGCCGAGCAGTCCACCGAGGGTCAGATCCTCGTGACGGGCATCAAGGTCGTCGACCTGCTCGCTCCCTACGCCAAGGGCGGCAAGATCGGCCTCTTCGGCGGCGCGGGCGTCGGCAAGACCGTGCTCATCATGGAGCTCATCAACAACGTCGCGAAGGCGCACGGCGGCTACTCCGTGTTCGCCGGCGTCGGCGAGCGCACCCGTGAAGGCAACGACCTCTATCACGAGATGATCGAGTCGAAGGTGAACGTGGATCCCCGCGAGGCCGGTTCGGCCGCCGGCTCCAAGTGCGCCCTCGTGTACGGCCAGATGAACGAGCCCCCGGGCGCCCGCGCCCGCGTCGCCCTGACCGGTCTGACGGTTGCCGAAAACTTCCGCGACCAGGGCCAAGACGTGCTGTTCTTCGTGGACAACATCTTCCGCTTCACCCAGGCGGGCTCAGAGGTGTCGGCGCTTCTCGGCCGCATTCCTTCGGCCGTGGGCTATCAGCCGACGCTTGCCACGGACATGGGCGCCCTGCAGGAGCGCATCACCACCACCACCAAGGGCTCGATCACCTCGGTGCAGGCCATCTACGTGCCCGCCGACGACCTGACCGACCCGGCCCCGGCCACCTCCTTCGCCCACCTCGACGCCACGACCGTGCTGTCGCGCTCGATCGCCGAGAAGGGCATCTACCCGGCCGTCGACCCGCTCGACTCGACTTCGCGCATGCTCTCGGCCGCCATCGTCGGCGAGGAGCACTACAACGTGGCCCGTCAGGTCCAGCAGGTGCTGCAGCGCTACAAGGCGCTCCAGGACATCATCGCGATCCTGGGCATGGACGAACTCTCTGAAGAGGACAAGCTCACCGTCGCCCGCGCCCGCAAGATCGAGCGCTTCCTCAGCCAACCCTTCCACGTGGCGGAAGTGTTCACTGGCTCGCCCGGCAAGCTCGTGGCGCTCGAAGACACCATCAAGGGCTTCAAGGGGCTAGTCGAGGGCCAGTACGACCACCTCCCCGAGGCTGCCTTCTACATGGTCGGCACGATCGAGGAAGCCGTCGAGAAGGCCCAGCGCCTCGCAGCCGAAGCGGCTTAAGTCAAACCCAACATCATCCCGGAGCGTGCCCGCACGCTCCGGGATGATCGTGTCCAAGCGTATCTCCCAAACGATTCCCGACCGTTCATCGACCACGGGATGACGAGGAGCTCAGATGCCTACCTTCAACTTCGAACTGGTCTCTCCCGAGCGCGTGCTGTTTTCCGGCGACGTCGACGCCGTCGTGCTGCCGGCGACCGAGGGCGACATGACGGTTCTGGCCGGCCATTCGCCGGTGATGACCACCCTCAAGACCGGGTTCCTCGTCATCACCAGCAACCCCGGCAACGGACGGCGGGTTCTGGTGCGCGGCGGCTTCGCCGACATCAACCAGAACGGCCTCACGGTTCTCGCCGAGCGTGCGCTGCCCGAGGAAGAGCTGACCCAGGAGATCCTGGACCACGAGATCCTGACCGCCGAGATGCACTACGACGCCAGCAACGATCCGGCGGCCAAGCACGCAGCCGAATCGGCCGTCGCGCAATTACGCGAAGCCAAGGCGGCGCTGAACTTCTGAAGCTGAAACAACCCGGCATCGAGCCGGGTTTTTCATTTCATGGACCAGGCTGCACCGCTCATCCTCACGCTCCAACTCGACGAGCACTCCTTCGTCTTCTTTGATGCTCAAAGACGACGCTACTTTCCGCCCGAGCGGAACTTCATCCCGGCACACCTGACGCTCTTCCACGCTCTGCCGGGGGAGCATGTCGCAACCATCCGGCGAGACCTCGGAACCTGTGCTTCAGAGCTGAAACCCTTCGGGCTCGACGTCACCGGCCTGCGCTCGCTCGGACGGGGCGTGGCTTACACGCTTGTGTCTCCAGAACTCGCAGCGATGCGCCACCATCTCGCGCTGAAATGGAACGACTGGCTCAAGCCTCAGGATCGGCAGAACCACCGGCCGCACGTGACGGTGCAGAACAAGGTCGACCCCACGCAGGCGAGGGCTCTCCTGGAAGAGTTGAGCGACGGTTTCACACCGTTTCAGGTCGAGGCCGTCGGGCTGGAGCTGTGGTGGTATCGCGGCGGGCCGTGGGAGAAGGTGAGGACCTTCGCTTTCCGGCCCTAGCCTAGCCGCGTCATGGCCGGGCTTGCCCCGGCCATCCCGATACAGCGGAGTGCAACGTGTTTCCGATCGAGATCACCGGCACAAGGCCGGTAATGACGAGGCTGAGAAACAAGGCCGTGCGACTCACTCCCCCATGGCGATCAGATTGGCGTTGCCACCCGCCGCTGCCGTGTTGATCGTCACCGTTTGCTCGGTGGCAAAGCGCAGGAGATAGTGCGGACCACCAGCCTTCGGGCCCGTGCCGGAGAGGCCGTGTCCGCCGAAGGGCTGCACGCCCACCACCGCGCCGATCATGTTGCGGTTCACATAGACATTGCCCACCGACAGCGCCTGCACGACCCGCTCCACGGTCGCGTCGATGCGCGAGTGAACGCCGAGCGTCAAGCCGTAGCCGGTGCCCTCGATGGCGCGCAGCACCTCCTCCAGACGATCCGCCCTATAGCGCACCACATGGAGCACGGGGCCGAACACCTCCTGGGCGAGGTCGTGGGGCCTGTTCAGCTCGAAGATGTGCGGCGCCACATAGGTGCCTGCCGCGGGCGCCTCGCCGGCATAGTGCACCTTCGCCGATGTCTTCATCGCCAAGATATGCGCCTCGAGCTTCTCCTTCGCCTCGCGGTCGATCACCGGACCCACATGGGTCGAGATCTCACGTGGATCCGCAATCTTCAGCTCGCGGGCATTGCCGGCGATCATCTCGATCATGCGGTCGGCCACGTCGTCCTGCACGCAGAGAAGCCGCAGCGCCGAGCAGCGCTGACCTGCGGAGCGGAAGGCCGACATCACGACGTCGTCGGCGACCTGCTCGGGCAGGGCCGTGGCATCGACGATCATCGCATTGATGCCGCCGGTCTCGGCGATCAGCGGCACGATGGCGGCGTCCTTGCCGGCGAGCGTGCGATTGATGATGCGGGCCACTTCCGTGGAACCCGTGAAGACCACGCCGGCCACGCCCTTGTGCTCCACGAGACGCGCGCCGACGCGCCCGTCGCCCGGAACGAGGTGAAGCGCCGACTTGGGAACGCCCGCTTCGTGCAGGATGCGCACGGCGAGATCGGCAATCAGCGGCGTTTGCTCGGCAGGCTTCGCCACGACCGCATTGCCAGCCATCAGGGCCGCGCTGACCTGGCCGAGGAAGATGGCGAGCGGGAAGTTCCAGGGCGAGATCGCCACGAACACGCCGCGCCCGCGCAGGCGCAGCACATTGCTCTCGCCCGTCGGCCCCGGCATTGCCTCACCGGCGCCGAAGAGCGTGCGGCCCTGGACGGCGTAGTAGCGCAGGAAATCGACCGCTTCGCGGACCTCGGAGAGTGCATCGTCGAGGGTCTTGCCGGCTTCGACCTGCAAGAGGTGGAGCAGCGCGCCACGCCTCTCCTCCAGCAGATCGGCAGCGCGCTGGAGCGCCTTGGCACGGGTATTCGCGTCCGTGCGGCTCCAGGTCGAAAACCCGGCCTGCGCGGCCGCCATGGCGCGGTCGGCCACCTCCGGCGAGGCTTCCGTCACCTGGCCGACCACGGTGCTGCCGTCGATGGGGCTGACGACCGGGCGTGCCATCCCGGCGGCCGCCTTGCCGTCGATCAGCGGCTCGGCCTTGAAGGGCTGCTGCGCGCTGCGCTTGATCTCGGAAAGAAGTGCATCGAGCGAAGCCTGATGGCCGAACTCCACGCCCCTCGAATTCGGGCGCTCGGGACCATAGAGATCGCGCGGCAACGGCAGCTTGGGGTGACGCGCCTTGTCGGCGGACACGATGATGTCGGCTGGGCGCTTCAGGAGCGACTGGATCGGCACGTTGGTGTCGGCCGCGACCGACACAAAGGAGGAGTTCGCTCCATTCTCCAGGAGACGGCGCACGAGATAGGCCAGAAGATCACGATGGCCGCCCACCGGCGCATAGGCGCGGCAGGCAAGGCTCGGATTCTCCTCCAGCAGACGGGCATAGAGGGCCTCGCCCATGCCGTGCAGGCGCTGGAACTCGTAGCCCTCGGTCCCGCCCGCGCGCTCGATGATGGACGCGACGGTGAGCGCGTTGTGGGTGGCGAATTGCGGGTAGATGCGCGGGCGCAAGGACAGCATCTTCTCGGCGCAGGCCATGTAGTGCAGATCCGTCATCGCCTTGCGGGTGAAGACCGGATAATCGTCGAGCCCGCGCTCCTGGGCGCGCTTCACTTCCGTGTCCCAATAGGCGCCCTTCACGAGGCGAACCATGAGCTGGCGGTCATACTTCTCGGCCATGGCCGCGACGGCATCGATCACCGAACCGGCCCGCTTCTGGTAGGACTGGATGGCAAGGCCGAAGCCCTTCCAGTCGGCGAGCGACGGATCGGCGAGCACCGCCTCGATCACCTCGAGCGACAGTTCCAGCCGGTCGGCCTCCTCGGCATCGACCGTGAAATTGAGATCGTAGGACTTGGCCTTTTGCGCCAACTCGATCACCAGCGGCACCAGCTCGCGCATCACCCGCTCGCGGCTCGTGGCCTCGTAGCGTGGGTGAAGGGCCGAGAGCTTCACCGAGATGCCGGGCCGGTTGGGGAGCGGCTCGTTGCCGGCTGAACGCCCGATGGCATCGATGGCGGAGGCGTAAGACTCGAAATAGCGGCGGGCATCCTCGGCCGTGCGGGCGCCCTCGCCCAGCATGTCGAAGGAATAGCGGTAGAGGCGGCCCTTGGACGACGTGGCGCGCTTCAGGGCCTCCTCGATGGTCTGTCCCAGCACGAAGTGATTGCCCATCACCCGCATGGCCTGACGGGTGGCCGTGCGCACGGCGGGCAGGCCGAGGCGCTTGGTGAGCTGGCCCAGAATGCTCTCCGGCGTCTCGCCGGGCTGGATGATGCGGGCCGTGATGCCGAGCGCCCAGGCCGAGGCCGAGACCAGGAAGGCATCGGATTTCGCCTCATGACCGGCGAAATCGGCCTGACCCAGCTTGTCCTCGATCAGCCGGTCGGCGGTGGCCGCATCCGGCACCCGCAGCAGGGCCTCGGCCAGGACCATGAGGGCGAGCCCCTCCTTGGTGGAGAGAGCATATTCCCGCAGCATCTCCTCGACGCCGCCGAGCCCGCCGCCCTTGGCGCGGATCGCCTCGATCAGGCGGGTCGCCTGCTCGTCCACGCGCTTCTCCCGCTCCGGCGAAAGCCGTGAACTGGCGAGAAGCCGGGCCGCGATAGTCTTGTCGTCTTCGGCGAAGGGTGGGCCGAAGGGCAGGGCGGCGCTGGAAACGGGGCTCATGGGGATCCTCTGGGCGTTTTCCGGAATATATGAGGCCGGCGGCCGTGTTTCGATGGCAAAATTGACCGGTTTGGCTTAGGAGAAGCGAAGGAAGATGGAAAAGGCCGAGGAAATGACGGATTTGGACCGGATCGATCGCAAGATCCTCAAGGCTCTCCAGGCTGATGGCCGCATCGCCACCGTGGAGCTGGCCGAGAAGGTCGGATTGTCGCCCACCTCGACCGGCGAGCGGGTGAAGCGCCTGCAGCGGGAAGGCGTCATCGCCGGGTACGGCGCGAGGCTCGATCCCCACCGGCTCGGCCTCGGGCTTCTGGTCTTCGTGGAGGTCTCCCTCGACAAGACCACCGCGGACGTGTTCGAGAAATTCGCCGCCGCCGTGAAGCGGGCCCCCGAGGTTCTCGAATGCCACATGGTGGCGGGCGGCTTCGATTACCTGGTCAAGACCCGCGTGGCCGACATGGCCGCCTACCGCCACTTCCTCGGCGAGATCCTTCTGGCGCTCCCAGGCGTGAAGGAGACCCGCACCTATGCGGTGATGGAGGAGGTCAAGACCGACGGGATGCTGCCGGTATAAAAAGAGGCGGCTTCAAGCCGCCTCTCTCGTCCTTGGGTGTCTTTAGCTGGAAGTCGCTTCCGGCTCGTTTTGCGTCTTCCAGAGGGAGAAGACGACGCCGCCTGCGATCAGGGCGAGGGTCACGCCCAGCGAGATGGTGGGATCGAGCTTGCCCACGATCTGGTTCCAGAAGATCTTGCCGCCGATGAAGACCAGCACCAACGCCAAGGCGTATTTCAGGTAATGGAACCGGTGCACCATGGCGGCCAGGGCGAAGTACAGCGCCCTTAAGCCCAGGATCGCCATGATGTTGGCCGTGTAGACCACGAAGGTATCCGTGGTGATGGCGAAGATCGCCGGCACCGAGTCCACCGCGAAGATCAGGTCGGCCACATTGATCACCACGAGGGCGAGGAAGAGCGGCGTCGCCCAGGTGACGATCCTGCCGGTCTTCGGATCGGGTTCGCGCACGAAGAAGTGCTGATCGTGAAGGCGGTTCGTCACCCGCATGTGCTTGCGCAGGAAGCGGACGAGCGGGTTCTTCTCAATGTTGGGATCGCTCTCGGGAACGATCAGCATCTTGATGCCGGTCGCAATGAGGAAGGCGCCGAAGATGTAGAGCATCCAGGCGTATTCCTGCACCAGGGCTGCGCCGAGCGCGATCATGATGCCGCGCAGGACGATGACGCCGATGATGCCCCACACGAGGGCGCGGTACTGATACTTCCGCGGGATCGCGAAGTAGCTGAAGATCAGCGAGATGACGAAGACGTTGTCGATGGACAGGGACTTCTCGATGAAGAAGCCCGTGAAGTAGGCGATACCCGCATGACTGCCGTCCTGGGTCACCAGGAGGCCGGTCTCGAACGACCACCAGATATAGGCGCCGAAGAGCACCGCGATCCCGATATAGAAGGCGGACAGCAGGAGGCTCTGCTGCACGCCGAGCTCCTTGTCCTTCCTGTTCAGGACACCGAGATCGAAGGCGAGGAGAAAAACGACAAGGCTCAAGAAAGCCGTCCACATCCAGACGGGCTTTCCCAGCCATTCCATGAGAAGGAATTCTGGCATAACCGGACCTATGATTGCTTCTGTTCAAGCATCGGCTCCGACATCGCAGGCGTGTGCTCACGTTCTGCCAGAGGGGCCCGGTCGCCGATGGGACCAACGTGGGAAGCGCTCTCCCAACCGTCAAGGGCCTTGATCGCGAGAGGATCTGCTCAAATTTTTGTCAAATGCCTGCCCGGGGAGCAGGGATGCCCGGGCAAGAGACTTGACCCGGAGGGCCGATCTGATTGCATGGTCAGGAACCGGGCAGGCGGCCAAAATCGGTGCCACGAGGCTCCAGACCATAAAAAATCAGAGGTGACGGTAATGTTTGTGGATCGTTCGGCGAAGGCGAAGTGGATCAACGGGATGCTGGCAGGCGCAGCCATGCTTCTTGGATCCGCGGCTGCCCAGGCTCAAACACCGGTGCGGTTCTCCCTGGACTGGCGCTGGGAGGGGCCGGCAGCCCCCTTCGCCGTCGCGATCGACAAGGGCTACTTCAAGGCCGAAGGGCTCGACGTGACGATCGATCCGGCGGCGGGCTCGCGCGAGCCGATCTCGCGCGTGGCGTCCGGTACCTACGACGTGGGTTTCGGCGACGTGAACTCCCTCGTGCGCTTCCGCGACGAGAACCCGGGCACCGACATCAAGGCCGTGATGGTGATCTACGACCGCCCGCCCTTCGCCCTCATCGGGCGCAAGAGTCGCGGCATCACCAAGGAGGTGTCGAGCCTGCAGGGCAAGAAGTTCGGTGCCCCCGCGGCCGACGGCGCCTTTGCGCAGTGGCCGATCTTCAAGGCGGTCAACAAGATCGACGATTCCACCATGAAGTTCGAGAATGTGGGCTTCCCGGTCCGTGAACCCATGCTGGCTCAGGGGGAAGTCGATGCGGTATTCGGCTTCTCCATGTCCTCCTACATCAACCTGAAGTCCCGCGGCGTCCCGGCGGACGACATCGTCGTGATGCTCATGAGCGATTACGGCGTCGATCTCTACGGCAACACCATCATCGTGTCGCAGAAATTCGCCCAGGAGAAGCCGGAAGCCGTGAAGGGCCTGCTGCGTGCGATCATGAAGGGCGTGCAGGACACGGTGAAGGATCCCTCGAGCGCGGTCGATGCGGTGATCAAGCGCAATGACGTGGCCAAGAAGGACGTTGAGCTCGAGCGCCTCAAGATGGTTCTGGAGCAGAACATGATCACCCCCTGGGTCAAGGAGAACGGCTTTGGCGGCATCGACAAGGAGCGCTTCGCCAGGGCCCTCGACCAGATCGGCCTGACGTTCACCTACAAGGCCAAGCCCGAGGTCGGCGCCGTGTTCACGGAGGAGTTCCTCCCCGCCGCCGACCAGCGCAAAGTGAACTGATCGCCCGAGCCCGGCTGCCCCAGCAGCCGGGCTTTTCTTTTTGGCTCACCGGCACCGCTTCATGAAACCCTTTGTCGACATTCACGACGTCACCCACGTCTACGCGCGGGCCGAGGACGGCCTGCCTGCCGTCCGAAACCTGAACCTCAAGGTGAACGAGGGCGAGTTCGCCGCCATCGTCGGTCCCTCGGGCTGCGGCAAGTCCACCCTCATGAAGCTCGCCACCGGGTTGCAGTTTCCCCGGGAGGGAACGGTGATCGTGGACGGCAAGCAGGTGGGAGCTCCTGTCAAGCTCGCCGGCATGGCCTTTCAGAACCCCACCATGCTGCCCTGGCGCACGACCCTCGACAACATCCTTCTGCCGCTCGAGATCGTGGAACCGCACCGCTCGCGGCTGCGCCGGCACAAGGCGGAGTATGTGGCCAAGGCCGAGAGCCTGCTTGCCCAGGTCGGCCTGAAAGGGCAGGGACACAAGTTCCCCTGGCAGCTCTCGGGCGGCATGCAGCAGCGCGCCTCTCTCTGCCGTGCGCTGATCCACGAGCCGAAGCTTCTGATGCTCGACGAGCCCTTCGGCGCGCTCGACAGCTTCACCCGCGAGGAACTGTGGTGCGTGATGCGCGATCTCCACGCGGCCCAGAAGGTCACGATCATTCTCGTCACCCACGACCTGCGCGAGGCGGCCTTCCTGGCGGACAGGATCTTCTGCATGAGCGCCCGGCCTGGCCGAATCGTCGCCGAGCGGGAGGTGACGTTTCCACGGCCGCGCGACCTTGAAATCACCTATACGCCGGAGTTTTCCGAGCTCGTTCACGAATTGCGCGGCCACATCGCGCAGGCGCGTCAGGCGGCGTGAGAGGCCCATGAAAACCAAGAACCAGCTTGCCCTCGCCCCCTGGGTCTTCACCGTCGGCTTCTTCGCCCTCTGGGAGATCCTCTGCCATGTTCTGAGGATTTCGAGCTTCATCCTGCCGGCACCCTCCACGATTCTGCTCGCCGTGTGGGAATACCGGAACCAGCTCGCCTACCACGCCATGCACACGCTCTGGATGACGCTGGCTGGGTTCGGGCTCGCAGTCGCAACCGGCCTGCTGCTCGGCATGGTGCTCGGCTCCTCGCGGCTCATCAATGCGGGCTCCTATCCGCTGCTCGTGGGGTTCAACTCGATCCCCAAGGTGGCCGTGGTGCCGATCCTGGTGTTCTGGTTCGGCGTCGGCTGGGTGCCGCCGGTCATGACGGCCTTCCTGATCTCGTTCTTCCCCATCGTGGTGAACGTCGCCACCGGCATCTCAACGGTGGAACCGGAGATGGAGGACGTGCTGCGGGCGCTCGGGGCGTCGAAGCGCGACATCGTGTTCAAGGTCGGCGTACCCCGCGCCATGCCGTATTTCTTCGGCTCGCTCAAAGTGGCGATCACGCTGGCCTATGTGGGCTCGGTCATCGGCGAGCAGAACGCGTCCAACGTGGGCATCGGCAACCTGCTCACCCGTGCGTCCGCAGCCTTCGAGGTGCCCCTCGTCTGGGCAGCCCTCCTGGTGCTCGCGGTGCTCGGCGTCATCATGTATGCGATCACGGCCTATGCGGAGCGCTCCATGACCGGCTGGGCGCAGCGCTCGCAAATGGCGGCTTAAGGCATGATCCGGAACCAGCGGTCCGCGGCAGCGAAAAGCGGTTCCGGCCTTTCCGGATCATGCGAGACTTAAGGGATCTAGCGCCGCAACGACAGCGGATTGTCGGAGAGCGCCGCCGCATCGGGCTGATCGACGGAGGGCTTCCCGAGAAAGGCGTTCCAGAGCTTTTCCACGGTCTCACGCTCCAGATCGTCCACGATGAAGACGATGCGGCTGCGCCGGTCCTCGCTCGGCCAGCGCGGCAGCACGGCGGGAACATGGATCACGTGCTGGACGCCGTGGATGACGACCGGGCGCTCCGGATCTTCCGCCAGAGCCACGAGGCCCTTCACGCGTAAAAGCTTCGCGCCCTGCGACGAGCGCAGGAGATCCAGGAACATGTCGAGGGTGCCCTGCCGGACCGGCTGATCGCTGGTGAGGCAGAAGGCGCGGATCCTGTCGTCGTGCCGGTTCACGTCATGATGATGGTGATGATCGTGTCCGTGATGGTGGTGATGCCCGTGCTGGTGGGCGTGACTCTGGTGTTCCGCCTCTTCCACGGCCTCCGTCTTCAGCCATTCGGCCACGTCGGCGATCTTGCCATCGAGACCGAACAGGCCGCCCGAGATGACCGCTCCGGCCGGAGCATCGGCTTCCAGGAGAGCAGCGCCCGGATTGAGCTGATGCAGTCGCTCGCGCAGCCGGACGAGACTGTCCTGGTCCTGGACAAGATCGGTCTTGGTGAGGACGATCCGCTCGGCAACGGCCGCCTGCTTCACGGCCTCACGGTGGGCGTCCAGGGTGGCGGGGCCATTGACCACATCGACCACCGTCACCACGCCTTCGACCGCGTAGCGCATCGACAGATAGGGGTGGTAGAGCACCGCGTGGAGGATCGGCGCCGGATCGGCCAGGCCTGTGGTCTCGATGATCACGCGCCTGAACGGCAGGATCCGGTCGTTGTCGCGCTTGCGCAGCAGGTCCTCCAAGGTCGCGATGAGGTCGCCGCGCACGGTGCAGCAGAGGCAGCCGGCGGACAGCAGCACCATGCCCTCGTCGACGGTTTCCACTAGCAGGTGATCGAGCCCGATCTCGCCGAACTCGTTCATTATCACCACCGTGTCCTGTAGCGCCGGATCCTTCAGGAGCCGGTTGAGCAGGGTTGTTTTGCCCGAGCCTAGGAAGCCCGTGAGGATGGTGAGAGGGATCGGGGCGGGAGGGGTCATGATCGTCATCCTGTCAGTCGGCAATCGGCACCAGGGGTGCGTCCTTTAGGCGGCGCTGTTCCAGCAGTACGTTGGCGACGATGGCCGCCAGCACAAGAGCCCCGCCGGCGACCTGCAGGGGAGCCAGGGTCTCGTTCAGGATGAGAGCCGAGGAGAGAGCCGCCACCACCGGCTCGGCGCAATAGATGATCCCGGCGGCCACCGCCGTGATGCGTCCGAGGGCCAGGAATTGCAGGACGAAGCCCGCCACATAGCCGCCGATGGTCATCGCCACCGCGAATGGGGCCAGAGCCAGGATGGAGGGCGGCGCGAGCTGGCCCGCCGCCAAGCTGATGAGGGCTGCCGTCGGCAGGACAAGCAGATGGATCCAGAAGGTCTTGGCCATCACGCCGGTCCTGCGGCAGCGCGCTGCCGCAAAGAACTGGATGGCCGTGGCGATGCTCGCCCCGAATGCCAGGGCCAGGCCGCGCCAGTCGAGGTCTGCGAAGGCCGGCCCTACCACAAGGGCCACGCCGAGGATGGCAAGCGCCACCACGCCGAGGAGGGCGGGCGTGAGCCTGGTTCCCTCTACGAAAGGGCTCGCGAGCACGATCAGAACCGGAAAGGTGTAGAACACCACTGCCGCCACGGTGACCGGGATGAACGACACCGAGGAGAGATAGCAAATGCCCACGAAGGCAGTGGAAATCCCAAGCAGAAGCAACGTGCCACGCTCCTCCCTGGCGGCCTTCAGGGAGCTTCGCATGACGGCGGCGACGATGCCGACCAGCACCAGCATCAGAAGCACCCGGTAGACCACGATGGCCGATCCGCTCGCCCCTGCGAAGGACGCGATGCGCGCATAGACGATGTTGAAGCCGTAGAGGCCGGCCGAGGCGAGGGCGAAGAGGAGGCCGTTGGCGGGAGAGGAGGAGCGGGTCATCGCGGCATTTTTGATGGGGTCGCTGCACCGTTCGCCCGGATCGGCCGGGAAAGCAAGGGAGCAAGCAAAACGCCCGGTCGATGACCGGGCGTTGCGGAAGCGATGTGTTCGACCGATCAGTTCGCCACGGATTTGGGCTTTGCGGCGGCATCGGCCTTTTGGGGTGCCTTCGCCTTCGTGTCGGCCGGAGTCTTCGCGGCAGGCTTGGAGGTGCCGGTCACCGGCTTGACGGCGACGCTGGCGCGCGGCTGCTCCTTACCCTTCGCTGCGGCCTTCACAGGCTCCTTGCTGTCGGCCTTGTCGTCCGCCGTCCTGGCCTCGGGCTCCTTGGTATCGGCATCCTTGGCAGGCTTCTTCTTGGAAGCGGTGGCCTTCTTGGACTTCGCCTTGCGGGCCTGCTCGGCAGCCTCTTCCGCTGCGGCCTGAGCGGCAAGCTCGGCCTCGGACGGAGGATTGAGCCCGATCCACACGCGCTCCGGCTGAACCGCAGTGCGTGGGCCGAGCACGGTGCGTACCGGCTTCGCGGCCGTGTCCCCGGCAAAGGCCATCACCTCAGAGGAGAACAGGTTGGGGATGTTGCTGTCCGTCTCGGCAACCGCCGGGGTATCCTCCTCCTGCGGCATCGGTCCGCGGCGGTCGCAGATGACCGGGCGCATGTCCGGCGGCGTGGTGTTGGCGGAGGCCGGCAGGGCCGCGAGTTCCGGGTTGGTGAAGTTCACCTTGCTGCTGAAGCCGCGGTCGAACAGCTCGGCGGCCTTGATCGTACGCTCGTTGGCCGAGGGAGCGCCGAGCACGACGGTGATGAGGTGGCGGCCGTTGCGGGTGGCACTCGCCACCACGTTGAAGCCGGCCGAGCAGATGAAACCGGTCTTCATGCCGTCGGCGCCGGGATAGCGGCCGATGAGCCCGTTGGTGTTGCGCATGATGCGCCGGCCGAACTGGACCGCGCCGATGTCGAACAGATCCTTATGCTCGGGGAATTCCAGCAGCAGCGCACGGGCCAGAACCGCCATGTCGCGGGCCGAGGTCTGGTTGCGCTCGTCGGGCAGCCCATGCGGATTGGCGAAGCGGCTGCTCGACATGCCGAGGCGCTGGGCATGGGCATTCATCAGCTCGGCAAAGCCATCGATGGAGCCGCCGATGTTCTCGGCAATGGTCGCGGCGACGTCGTTAGCCGACTTCACCATCATGATCTTGAGGGCGTTGTCGAGACGGATCTCCGTGCCGGGCTTGAAGCCCATCTTAGACGGGGGCAGGGCGGCCGCGCTGTCGGAGACGGTGAGGAGCGTCTCCATGCTCATCTGGCCGGAGCGCACCTTGTCGAGGGCAACATAGGCCGTCATTAGCTTGGTGATCGAGGCCGGGTACCAGGGGTCGGTCGCCCGCTCCGCGTGCAGGACGCGGCCGGATTCGAGTTCAACGACAAGAGCAGGGCCGCCGGCGGCCAGAGCCGAACCGCTCATCAGGGCGGCAAGGGCAAAGGCTGTCACGCGGAGGGCTCGGCTAACGTTCATGCGGAACGACTCCTTGGCTTCGTCCAACGATAGGAGAGGATCTCGATCAAGCCCCGCCTGTCAGCTGGGCCATTTTTAGTCCCAAACCTTGGCTTTGGCTAGGCTGGGTGGATTTTTGCTTGTTTGTGCCGCCCTTCTTAACGAAATCCATGGCAAGAGAGTGGCAAGAGCGGCGCGGTTTGAAGATTGATATGACAGCATCCCTACTCTGGATTCCGGTGACTCTGGCCGCAGCGGCCGCCCAGACCGGCCGCAACGCCACCCAGCGGCGCCTGATCGAGACCATCGGAACCGTCGGAGCGACCCAGGTCCGTTTCCTCTACGGCTTTCCTTTCGCGCTCCTGGCCCTGGCCGTGATGAACATTGGGACCGGAGAGGTTGTTCCAGGGCCCAACGCAACCTTTTTGGCCTATGCTCTCACAGGCGCCGTCACCCAGATCCTGGCCACGGCCCTCATGCTCGCGGCCATGCGGGAGCGGGCCTTCTCGGTGGTCACGGCCTATACCAAGACCGAGCCGGTGCAGGTGGCCCTGTTCGGGTTGGTGCTGCTGGGGGATCCTCTGACGCCGGCCATGGGGCTCGCCATCGCCGTCGCCACGTCGGGGGTTCTGCTCATGTCGGCGAAGCCGGGCACGAGCCTCACCTCGTCGGGCCTGAAGCCCGTTCTCTTCGGCCTCGCCTCGGGGGCTTTCTTCGCTCTGGCGGCCATCGGATTCCGTGGCGCCATTCTGTCGCTCAACGAGGGCTCACCCCTGATGCGGGCGTCCACCACCCTGGTCTGGGGCTTAGGGCTGCAGACGGGCATTCTCCTTGTCTGGCTCGGGCTCTTCGACCGTCAGGCCCTGATGGCGAGCTTCCGGGCCTGGCGCCCCTCGCTGGGGGCAGGGTTCCTGGGAGCTCTGGCGTCCCAGTTCTGGTTCATCGGCTTCGCGCTCACCACAGCGGCGAATGTGCGCACGCTTGCCCTCGTCGAAGTCCTGATGGCGCAGGCGGTGTCCCATCGCTTCCTGGCACAGACGACGAGCCGGCGGGAACTCGCCGGCATGCTGCTGATCCTCGTCGGCGTCGGGCTGCTCCTCCTGGCGCAACGTTAGCTTGTACCTTCAGTGGCGGCATGATAGCTGATAACGTTTCAGCAATCTGAACGTGTTCGAGCCTTTTTCCATGACCGATTCCGCTGCTTCCAAGACCGTACAGCCCGCCTATCGCGTTCTTCAGGTCGGCGATCCGGTCCCCTGGTTCAAACAGAACTCCACCAGCAATCCGATGTACAGCTTCGACACGGTGGCCGGGCGTTACGTCGTGCTGTGCTTCTACGGCACGGGATCGGACGAGGTTGGGCGTGCGACCCTCGCGTCGTTTCAAGAGGAGCACCGTGACCTGTTCGACGACGACAAGATCGCGATTTTCGGCGTCAGCGTCGACCCGTCGGACGAGTCCGAGATGCGGGCGAAACAGATCATCCCCGGCATCCGTCACTTCTGGGATTTCGACGGTGCGGTGGGCCGCCTCTACGGTGCCCTGCCGCGCAATACGCTGCCGGGCCAATCGCAGATCCCGATCCGCCGATTCTGGATGGTGCTGAATCCGACCCTGCGCGCGCGCGCCATCTTCCCGTTCGAGGCGGACGGCAGCGACCGCGGGAAGGTCATGGCTTGCCTGCGGGCCCTGCCGCCGGTGAACCAGTTCGCCGGCTTCGAGATCCCGGCTCCCGTGCTCGTCATTCCGGACGTGTTCGAGCCCGAATTCTGCCGGCACCTGATCGGCCTCTACGAGCGGCATGGGGGAGAGGAATCGGGGTTCATGCGTGAGGTCGGCGGCAAGACCGTTGCCGTCCACGATCCGAACCACAAGCGTCGCAAGGACTATACGATCGAGGATCCGAACCTGATCCGGCAGGTGCAGCACCGCATCATCCGCCGCATCAATCCGGAGATCGAACGGGTGCATTTCTTCAAGCCCTCGCGCATGGAGCGCTACATCGTCTCCTGCTACGCGGCCGAGGATGGCGGACATTTCCGGGCGCACCGAGACAACACGACGAGCGATACGGCCCACCGCCGCTTCGCGGTCTCCATCAACCTCAATGGCGATTTCGAGGGCGGCGAGGTCAGCTTCCCCGAATACGGACCGCGCAGCTACAAGGCGCCGCCCGGCGGTGCTGTGGTGTTCTCATGCCCGCTGCTCCACGCCGTGTCGCGCGTCACGCAAGGCCGCCGCTTCGCATTCCTGCCCTTTCTCTACGACGAGGAGGCCGCCAAGATCCGCGAGGCGAACAACCCCCATCTCGGCGAAGGCGTAGGCGCCTACAAAGCCTGATCTCGATCGTCGAGCGCCAGCGCGAGCGGCAGGACGGTGTCCCGCGTGAGGGGGGCGAGCGGCGTGTCGCCCGGTTCACGCGGGTCGATCCAGACATGATCCTCGATCTCGGCCCGACAGGCGATCTCTCCCGCAAGACGGGCCGCATAGATCACCGCCCGCACCCTTTGACCGGGCTCGTTCGCCGCCGGGGCCTCGAAGACGCCGAGGTGCTTTGCGGATCTCGCGACGATGCCGCAGTCGAGTTCCTCGCGAAGTTCCCGCGCGAGGGCATCCAGATCGCTCTCGCCGGGCTCGCGCTTGCCGCCGGGCTGCAGGTAACAATCCGTGCCACGCTTGCGCACGAGCAGGACATGGCCCCGCGCGTCGCGAACCAGGGCCGTGACGATCTCGATCACCGCTCGCCCGCCTTGATCCATTTGTCGACCTTCGGCGGCTCATAGGCGCGCACGGCCTCGATCAGCCCGGCGGGCTCGCTCTCGACGATCAACATGGCACGATGAATCGGCTTCACGAAGCCGCGCGCGACCACGTCGTCCAGGAAGTCGGTCAGCTTGTCGTAGAATCCGCCGGCGTTCAGGAGTGCGCAGGGCTTGCGATGGTAGCCGAGCTGCGCCCAGGTCCAGACCTCGAACAGCTCCTCGAAGGTGCCGAGCCCGCCGGGCAGGGCGACGAAGCCGTCCGCGAGTTCCGCCATCAGCGCCTTGCGCTCGTGCATCGATCCCACCACCCGCAGATCGCTCAGGCCGCCATGGGCGATCTCCTTGTCGACCAGCGCCTGCGGCATCACGCCGGTCACGTGACCGCCTTTGGCAAGGACCGCGTCCGCGACTGCGCCCATGAGGCCCACGGAGGCGCCGCCATAGACCAGATCGATCCCATGGGCCGCCATGGTCTCGCCGAGCGCCCGCGCCGCTTCGAGATAAGTGGGGTCTTGGCCGCT
>DASZBB010000094.1:0-5370 GCA_035944695.1 Microvirga sp.
CTATCTTCTGGTGCTGTTTTCCGATATCGACGGGCTTTACACGGCGCCGCCCGCATTGGATCCGAATGCCGAGCACATTCCGGTGGTCGAGCGCATCACGCCCGCCATCGAGGCCATGGCAGGCGGGGCCGCTTCCGAGCTCTCGCGCGGCGGCATGCGCACCAAGATCGAGGCGGGCAAGATCGCCACTGCCGGCGGCACGCACATGGTCATCGCGGACGGCCGCACGAAAAATCCGCTGAAACGCGTTGCCGAAGGCGGTCGCTGCACCTGGTTCCTCACACCGTCCAATCCTGTCACCGCGCGCAAGACCTGGATCGCAGGCGCGCTCGAACCCCGCGGCACGCTTTATGTGGACGAGGGTGCCGCCCGCGCGCTCCAGGGCGGCGCGAGCCTGCTGCCCGTGGGCGTGCGCCGGATCGAGGGCACCTTCCACCGCGGCGATGCGGTGACGATCCGCAGCGAGAGCCGTGTGCTCGGCCGGGGCCTCGTGGCCTATGACGCCGAGGAGGCGGCGCGCATCATCGGCCGGCCGAGCCGCGAGATCGAGGGGATCCTCGGCTATCCCGGCCGAACCGAGATGGTTCACCGGGACGACATGGCGTTGAGCGACTGATCCTCAGAGAGAAGTCGCAGCAGCGTTTGCGCATCGCCCGGTGCGGCGCTCTTGATGTCGTTGTCGAAATAGACATAGACACTGCGCCCGCCCTTGCGCCAATCGGCGATATGACCGGCCCAGGCCTGCAGCGTCTCGGCGGAGTAGCTGCCGGCATAGCGCCCGTTCGTGCCATGCGCCCGGACATAGGTAAAATCCGCCGTAGCCTCCCAGGGGGCGGGCGCGTCCGCGTGATCCGAAATGCATAGCGCCGCGTTGTGGTCCCGCAGGATGCGAAAGGCGGGCTCCTCGTACCAGCTCGGATGCCGGAACTCGAAGGCGCAGCGGCGGCTCTCGGGGATCAGCGACAGGCAGCGCGCCACCCGCTCCCGCGTCTCCGCATCGGCCTTGAAGGTGGGCGGCAGCTGAAACAGGACCGGGCCGAACTTGTCACCCAAGGCGTCCATCCGGCCGAACACGAGATCGATGCTCTCCTCGATGCCCTTCAGCCGCTTCATGTGCGTGATGAAGCGCGAGGCTTTCCAGGCGTAGAGAAACCGTTTCGGCGTGGAGGCATGCCACGCTCGGACAGCCTGCTCGGTCGGCAGGCGGTAGAAGGAATTGTTGATTTCGGCCGTGTCGAAGTGCTGGACGTAATAGGACAGGAAGTCCTTGATCTTTATCCGCGCCGGGTAGAAAGGTCCGTGCCAGGATCTGTAGTGCCAGCCTGAGGTCCCGACCCGGATCTCAGGTTCCATGATGACGGAACGGCTTGGCGCTGGAGCCGCGTGGCATGCTATGGGTTCCGATCGTGACATTTCCCCTGAAGCGGTCAGGGGCTGGGGCTTGGACATGGACGATATTCGCGCCTTGATTGCGGAAGTGCTTGCTGACCACCTCAACGCACCAGGTGCCGCTTCGGTTGGAAATCCGGACGTTCCGGCCCTCATGGCCGCTCTCGGCCGTCGGGCGCGCGTGGCCGCCCGGCATGTGGCGCTGGCGAGTGCCGAGGACAAGAATGCGGCCCTGCGTGCCATGGCGGCGTCGATCCGGGCCCGCGCGGATGCGATCCTGGCCGCCAATGCCGAAGACTTGGCCGATGCGAGGGCAAAGGGCCAGAGCGGCGCCTTCATCGATCGTCTCATCCTGAATCCCGAGCGTCTCGAAGCCATCGCGGAGGCCGTCGAGAGCATTGCGGCCTTGCCCGATCCCGTTGGGCGCGTGCTCGCCCGGCTCGAGCGTCCGAACGGCCTGACCATCGAGCGCGTGGCGACGCCGCTCGGCGTCATCGGGGTGATCTTCGAGAGCCGTCCCAACGTGACGGCCGATGCGGGGGCGCTCTGCCTCAAGGCGGGCAACGCCGCGATCCTCAGGGCGGGATCCGAGAGCTTCCGAACGTCGCTTGCCATCGCCGAGGCGATGGGCGAGGGCCTGCAGCAGGCGGGCCTGCCGGCCGACGCCATTCGCCTCGTGCCGACGCGGGACCGGGCAGCCGTGGGCGCCATGCTCTCAGGGCTCGACGGCAATCTCGACGTGATCGTGCCGCGTGGGGGAAAAAGCCTCGTGGCGAGGGTCCAGGAGGAGGCGCGGGTGCCTGTCTTCGCGCATCTCGAAGGGCTCAATCACGTCTATGTGCATGCCAGGGCCGATCTGGAGATGGCCAAGGCCATCGTGCTGAACGCCAAGATGCGCCGCACGGGCGTGTGCGGCGCGGCCGAGACGCTGCTGGTGGACCGGGCCTGCGCCGAGACGCATCTCAAGCCCCTGGTTTCCATGCTGCTCGATGCGGGCTGCGCCGTACGCGGCGACGAGGCCGCGCAGGCGGCCGATCCGCGCGTGACGCCGGCCACGGAAGAGGATTGGCGCACCGAATATCTCGACGCCATCATCGCGGTGCGGGTCGTCGACGGACTCGATGCCGCCATCGCGCATATCGAGGCCTATGGCTCCCATCACACCGACTCTATCGTCACCGACGACGAGGCAGCGGCCGAGCGGTTCCTGACGGAAGTCGATTCCGCCATCGTCCTGCACAATGCATCGACCCAGTTCGCCGATGGCGGCGAGTTCGGCTTTGGGGCCGAGATCGGCATCGCCACGGGGCGCATGCATGCGCGGGGGCCCGTCGGCGTGGAACAGCTGACCTCGTTTAAGTACCGTATCCGCGGCTCGGGCCAGACGCGTCCGTGAGGCCCGCCGCGTCTCGCTTCCGCGTCAGGCCCTCGGGCCTGGCCCATCTGCCGCGGACGGCCGCGGGCATGCGAATCGGGCTTTATGGCGGATCCTTCAATCCGGCTCATGCCGGGCACCGTCACGTGAGTCTCATGGCCCTGAAGCGGCTCGGGCTCGACCGGGTCTGGTGGATCGTCACCCCTGGCAATCCGCTCAAGGATACCGGGGAACTGGCCACGACCGCCATGCGCGTGGAGGAGGCTCGCCAGGTCTGCGACCATCCCCGTATCGACGTGACCGCCTTCGAGGAGGAGATCGGGGCCCGCTACACGGTCGATACGCTGGCCTATCTCAAGCGACGCTATCCAGGGGTCCGGTTCGTCTGGATCATGGGCGCCGACAATCTGGCGAGCTTCCATCGCTGGCGGGGCTGGCGGCGCATTGCCCGCATGATGCCCATGGCCGTGATCGACCGGCCCGGCTGGACCTTGAAAGCCGTTCATTCAAGAAGTGCCAAGGCGCTCTCGGCCAGCCGCATCGGCGAGAACGAAGCCCAGGCCCTGGCTGGATTTGAGCCCCCGGCCTGGGTCTTCCTGCACGGACCCCGATCCCACCTGTCCTCCACCAAGCTGCGCCAAATGAGACGAACTTCCTCCACCGGGAGACGTTGAAAAATGGGGCCTTCCCGCATTATCTTAAGGGTCGGCGCCATCGCGTGCTGCTGAGAAAGGGTCTGAACCTGAACCGACTATCTTCCGTCGAAGCGGACAAGAACCCGCTTCCTCCTCTCTCCGGAGCGGACGCTCCGCGCGATGAGGACATCCGAGCCGTCGCCCTGGCTTCCCTCGAGGACATGAAGGCCGAAAACACGGTCGAGATCGACCTGGCCGGAAAAACCTCGCTTGCCGACACCATGATCGTGACATCGGGCCGTTCCGATCGCCATGTGGGTGCGATCGCCGACCGCGTGATCAAGGACCTCAAGGACAAGGGGTTCGGGAATGCGCGTGTCGAAGGCCTGCCCGCCTGCGATTGGGTGCTGATCGATGCCGGCGACGTGCTGATCCACGTTTTCCGTCCCGAGGTTCGTGGCTTCTACAACCTCGAGAAGATGTGGGGCGCCGACCGTCCGCAGGACCGGGTCAGCTAACACAAGGCGAGATCCGTGCGACTGAGCTTGCTGGCCGTGGGCCGTCTCAAGAGCGGCCCCGAGCGGGAGCTCGTCGAGCGCTATAAGCAGCGGGTCGAAGGCATGAGCCGTGCCTTGGGCCTGGCCGGGTTCGATGTCATCGAACTGCCGGAGAGCCGGGCCCGTCGCGAGGACGACCGGCGCGCGGAAGAGGCTGCGGCCCTTCTCGACAAGGTCGGCTCGTCCGTGCTGATCGTCTTCGACGAGCGCGGCAAGAGCCCTTCGAGCGAAGCATTCGCCCAGCGAATCAGGCAATGGCGCGACGAGGGCCGGCCCGGTGTGGCCTGCGTGATCGGCGGGCCCGACGGGCTCGATCCCAAGCTGAGGCAGCGCGCCGACCTCGTCGTCTCCTTCGGGGCGCTCACTATGCCGCACCAGATCGTGCGGGCGCTCGTGGCCGAGCAGCTCTATAGGGCCCTGACAATCCTGGCCGGACACCCTTATCATCGCGCCGGCCACGATGATTCCTGACGGATGATCCACTTCAAGTCCCTCTTTTCCCGCAAGACGTTTGGTCTTGCCGCATGGATGCTTGCTGCCAGCCTGAGCTCCGCCGGAGCCCAGCAGCAACCTGCTGCCCCAGCGGCACAATCCATTCCGAACGAAACAGCCGAGGAAAAGGCGCGTCGCGAGAAGGATCTGAAGGTACTGGAGGAGGCGATCACGGCCAATGCAGAGGCGCGCAGGCGCCTCGAGGCTGAAATCGAGGACATCAAGGCCGACAGGGCCAAGCTCAACTCGGCCCTGATCGATACGGCCGACCGGGTCCGAGGCACCGAGGACCGGATCCGGGGGCTGGAGCAGCGGCTCCAGACCCTGGGGGCCAGCGAAGCGGCCATTCGCCGCTCCCTGCAGAGCCGCCGCGGCGTCATCATCGAAGTCTTCGCGGCCCTCCAGCGCATGGGCCGCCGTCCGCCGCCCGCCGTGCTGGTGAGGCCGGAGGATATGCTCGAGGCCGTCCGAGCCTCGATCATGCTGGGGGCTGTCCTGCCGGAATTGCGCCAGGAAGCGGAGATCCTGGCCACGGACCTCGCCGAGCTCGTACGCCTCAAGGAGGCCATCGCCACGGATCGTCAGACCCTCAACGGGGAGCTGACGGCCCTCAATCGGGAGCAGGAGCGGCTTTCTGCCCTCATGGAGGCCCGGCAGGGCCGTATTGCCGAGGTCGAACGCGACGTAGGCGCCGAACGGCAGAAGGCGGAGGAACTCGCCCGCCAGGCAGGTACCCTTAAGGAACTGGTCGACCGCATGGAAGCGGAGATCGCCGGGGCCCAGCGGGCTGCCGCGGAGGCTCGCAAGGCCGCCGAGGCGCAGGAACGCGAAACCCGGGAGAAATTCGCCCAGCTGGCCTTTCGGGACCCGGCCCGGCTCGCCCCCAAAATCCCGTTTTCCGAAGCCCGCGGGCTGCTGCCTC
>DASZBB010000095.1:0-5380 GCA_035944695.1 Microvirga sp.
GACCAAGGTCGCCTTCACCCTGGTTTTTGCCGCGGCCGGGCATTCCAAGGCGGGTTTCTTTGTCAGCCAGCATCATTATCCCGAGAACTTCTGGAATCCGGAATTCCAGCGCCACGACAACAAGGCATCGCGGATCTCATCCGTGACCCTTGCGGCCTCGGACATAGAGCGGCTGCGGGCCTTCCTGACGGCGTTCACAGGCGCGCATCCGGAAAGCCCGGACGGAGACGACCTGTCCTTCCAACTTGGCGAGAGCCGTATCGATGTTCTCACACCCGACGATGCGGCCGAAATCTACGGCTCCATCGAGGCCGAACTCGATCAGCCGTCGTTCGTGGCTTTCGCGGTGCGGGTCGGGGATATTCAGCGTCAGGCGCAGTGGCTCGATTCGGCCGAAATCCCTTATCAGCATATCGGGAGCAGGCTCATCGTACCGGCCAGCGCCGCTTTCGGCGTCGCAATCGCCTTCGAGCCAACGTAATATTAACCATAGCCCCATACGAATTGGTACATTGAATCGTATGGGGGATTACCGTGGCTTCATCTCTGGCGGGCTTGCCCGACTTTCTGATCTTCTTCGTTCTCGCCGTCGCCCTGGTCGGCCTTTATCTCGCGATCTACACGCTCGCGACCATGCACAACGAGTTCGCCCTGATCCGCGAGAACGTGATTTCGGCAGCAACCGCGCTCGGCTTCAGCCTTGTCGGGTTCGCCCTTCCGCTAGCAAGCGCCATCGTCCACGCCCAGACAATCGTCGATTGCCTCGTTTGGGGTCTGGTGGCCCTGGCGGTACAGATCATCGTGTATTGGCTGGTGCGGATCGTGATGCCGAACCTGTCGCAGCGCATTGCCGGCGGCGAAATGGCCGCAGCCCTGTTCCTCGGCGCTGCTTCGCTCGCTGCAGGCATCATCAATGCAGCCGCGATGACCTTCTGACGCTATGCTGGAGCGGACGCGACAGCTGAACCGCTCAGACGGCTGCTTCAACCATCCGGGCGAACTGAAGCGCTTCTGCGCGCATGACCGGGGGCACCAGCATCGGATTCTTGTGCCGGATGGCGTAGAGCATGGCGATCCGCTCGATTGCCCTGAGATAAAGATCCGGAATCTCGTTTTCACCCCATTCGAACGACTGGTAGTCGCGCAGGCTCAGCTCGATTTCGTGAGCCATTCTGCTTTGCGTAAAGCCGAGAGCCGTCCTGAGAGCCACAAGCTCGTGCATCTTGCTATGTTCGGACATTAGAGCGCCCCCCATGCGCTACCCAATGAAGACTGGTCCCATTCGGAAGTGCTTGTAGGTAGTAATTCTCAATCTTCTCTTGCAGAGGGCATCTTGTTTTAGAACTGACTTAAAGTAAATCGACCTTTCCTCCGTTACGATACCGATCGAGATCTTTGGTTAAGAAACTTTCACAGCGGTGACCGCCAGCGGTCCTGCCCAACCTTTCACGAAGGAGCAAGTGCGGAGCCGCTTTGCTTGCCGCTCCAGAACGGCTAGAGACGGTGCATGACCGATACCAAACAGCATCCCGCCGTCGTCGAAGCCGGCTCCGTCCGCTTCGGCAATCACCTGCCGCTCAGCATCATCGCCGGCCCCTGCGCCATGGAAAGTCGCGATCACGCACTTGAGATGGCCGCCGCCCTCAAGGAGATCACCGGAAAGCTGGGCCTCGGCCTCGTGTACAAGTCGTCCTTTGACAAGGCGAACCGGACCTCGATCTCCAGCGCCCGCGGCATCGGGCTGGACAAGGCACTCGCCGTCTTCGCCGAGGTGAAGGAGAAGTACGGGCTGCCGGTGATCACCGATGTGCACGAAAACGACCAATGCGCCCCGGTGGGCGAGGTCGTCGACATCCTTCAGATCCCAGCCTTCCTCTGCCGCCAGACCGATCTTCTGGTCGCCGCCGCCAAGACCGGCCGGGTGGTCAACGTGAAGAAGGGACAGTTCCTTGCCCCCTGGGACATGGCGAATGTGGCGGCCAAGGTGACGGCCGCCGGCAATCCCAACGTCATGCTCACCGAGCGCGGCGCGTCCTTCGGCTACAACACGCTCGTCTCCGACATGCGATCCTTGCCGATCATGGCCGAGACGGGCGCCCCGGTGATCTTCGACGCTACCCACTCGGTCCAGCAGCCGGGCGGGAAGGGCACGGCCTCGGGTGGCCAGCGCGAATATGTTCCGGTGCTGGCCCGGGCCGCCGTGGCGGTGGGCGTGGCCGGCCTCTTCATCGAGACCCACCAGGACCCGGACAAGGCGCCGTCCGACGGCCCCAACATGGTACCGTTGAAGGAGTTGGAGGGATTGCTGGCACAGCTGAAGGCCTTCGACGCGCTGGCGAAAGGCAGGGCTGCCTGAGGTCCTTCCATGATTTTTCAGGAGGGCAGGTCTGCATTCCTGCTCCTCGTGCTGCGATAGGGCCGTGATAAGGAGCCGGTGCTCTTTTCACGGCCTCAATCGTTGAGGATGCCATGTCGTCCCGCAACCTGATCCTGATCCTCGCCACCAGCGGCTTCGCGAGTACGTTCTCCGGACGTGCCGTCGAACCGATGGTCGGGATCATCGCACGGGATCTTGGCTCAACCGCGCAAACGATCGCGCTCCTGTCGGCAGCCTTCGCGCTGCCCTATGCCTTCATCCAGCCGGTGCTGGGGCCCATCGGCGATGCGCTCGGCAAGGAACGGGTGATGAAGGTGGCGCTGGCGCTCCTGTTCCTGGCCCTGGCCTGCTCCGTCTTCGCGCCCGACGCCGGGACCCTCTTCACGCTTCGCATCATTGCCGGTGCGGCGGCGGGCGGGGCGGTGCCGCTCTCAATCGCGCTGATCGGCGACAGGGTCGAGATGGCCCAGCGCCAGGTTGCGCTGAGCCGCTATCTGGTGGCGGTGATCATCGGCCAGCTGGCCGGATCCTCCTTCGCAGGGCTTCTGGCGGAGCTGATCGGCTGGCGCGGCGTCTTCGCGCTCTCCACTGCAATGGTGGCCCTAGCCTTCGCGGCCACGGCGATCGGGTTCCGGGGTGCGTTACCAAGCGGCAGGTTCGATCTGCAAAGCGCGCTCCTTCGGTATCGGGACATCCTTTCCAATCCGCGCGCCCTGACGTTGTTCAGCCTCGTCTTTGTCGAGGCCATCGCGATCTTCGGCATCTTCCCCTATGTGGCGCCGCTGTTAGAGGAGCGGGGCGGGGGAGGCGCTGCGGAAGCCGGTTTCGCCATCGGAGGCTTCGCCATCGGAGGCCTGATCTATTCCGCTCTCGTGACCTGGATGCTCAGGTGGCTCGGCATCGGGAAGATCCTTCTGGGAGGAGGCTTCTTCGCCGCAGCGGCCCTGGTCGTTCTGGGGCTCGGCGGCGACTGGAAGCTCGATGCGGTTGCCCTGCTGCTCATGGGGCTGGGCTTCTACATGCTCCACAATACCTTTCAGGCCCAGGTGACCGAGGTCGCGCCGGGCGCGCGCGCCTCGGCGGTCGCGCTCCATGCCTTCTCGTTCTTCTGCGGCCAGGCCCTCGGGGTCGTCCTGATGGGCTTCGGCCTCCGGACGGTGGGCCTGACCGGGGCGACGGGGATCGCCGCCCTGATCATCGTCAGCGTCGGACTCGCCGCATCGCTCCTCCTGACGAAGCCTTTTGGTCAGCGGGCGCGGTAGGGTGCCACGCCCTGGTCCGGCAGCCACAGGTTCTTCGGCAGCTCGCCGGTCTGCCAGAACACGTCGATAGGGATCCCCCCGCGCGGGTACCAATAGCCACCGATCCGCAGATAGCGGGGCTCCAGCAGCTCCGCCAGGCGCTTGCCGATGGCGACGGTGCAATCCTCATGGAAGGCGCCATGGTTGCGGAAGCTGTGCATGTAGAGCTTGAGCGACTTGGATTCGACGAGCCAGGGACCCGGCACGTAGTCGATCACCAGAATGGCGAAATCCGGCTGGCCTGTGACGGGGCAAAGGGAGGTGAATTCCGGCACCGTGAAGCGGGCCAGGTAATCGGTGTCGGGATGGGGATTGGGCACCCGGTCGAGCTGCGCCTCTTCGGGAGATTGAGGGAGAGCGCTCGCGTGGCCGAGCTGGAGGGTGGTTTCCGTCATGGGAATTGACCTTGGATTGAATCGGAGAATGCTCTTGCCGTCCTTGCCCACATGGTCATTTCGGTCAATAAGCCAATTCATGACTTGAGGCCGCACCCGTCAGACGGGCTGCGCCGGCCGCACTTCAGCCAGCAGGAGCCTGCTCAATGACAGCGATTATCGACGTTTTCGCCCGCCAGATCCTCGACAGCCGTGGCAATCCCACGGTCGAGGTGGATGTGACCCTCGAAGACGGCTCCATGGGCCGCGCCGCCGTTCCCTCCGGTGCCTCCACCGGTGCCCACGAGGCCGTGGAGCTGCGCGACGGCGACAAGTCGGTCTACCTCGGCAAGGGCGTGAACAAGGCCGTCGACGCCGTCAATAACGAGATCCTCGACGCCATCGGCGGCATGGATGCGGAGGAGCAGGTCGCCATCGACGAGACCATGATCGAGCTCGATGGAACCCCGAACAAGGCGCGCCTCGGCGCCAACGCCATCCTGGGCGTCTCGCTGGCGGTCGCAAAGGCCGCGGCCGATGCGGCGGCTCTGCCTCTCTACCGCTACGTCGGCGGCACGCAGGCCCGCGTCCTGCCGGTCCCGATGATGAACATCATCAACGGAGGCGCCCATGCGGACAACCCGATCGACTTCCAGGAATTCATGATCCTGCCGGTCGGCGCCCCGACCCTGGCCGAGGCCGTGCGCATGGGTGCCGAGGTGTTCCACACCCTCAAGAGGGCCCTGAAAGATGCCGGTCACAACACCAATGTGGGCGACGAGGGCGGCTTCGCCCCGAACCTGCCCTCCGCCGAGGCCGCCCTCGACTTCATTATGAAATCCATCGAGCAGGCCGGCTACAAGCCGGACCAGGACATCGTGCTCGGCCTCGACTGCGCTGCCACGGAGTTCTTCAAGGATGGCGCCTATCATTACGAAGGCACCGGCCAGACGCTGAACCCGCAGCAGCAGGCAGAGTACCTGGCGAAACTCGTTTCCGCCTATCCCATCGCTACCATCGAGGACGGCATGTCCGAGGACGATTGGGAGGGCTGGAAGGCTGTGACCGACCTGATCGGCTCCAAGTGCCAACTCGTGGGCGACGATCTCTTCGTCACCAATGTGAACCGGCTCTCCGACGGCATCAAACGAGGTGTCGCCAACTCGCTCCTGGTGAAGGTCAACCAGATCGGCTCGCTCACCGAGACGCTCGCCGCCGTCGATATGGCGCACCGCGCCGGCTACACGGCCGTCATGTCCCACCGCTCCGGCGAGACGGAGGATTCCACCATCGCGGACCTCGCCGTGGCGACCAATTGCGGGCAGATC
>DASZBB010000096.1:0-3031 GCA_035944695.1 Microvirga sp.
AAGCTTCTCGCCTTCACGAGCGAGCGGGTCCAGTTCTCCGGCGGGCAGCGCTTCTTCTCGCAAGGGGATCCGTCCGACGCGGCCTATGTGATCCTCGACGGTCGGGCGAGCGTGCTCCTCAACACCCCCGGCGGCGATATCCAGGTGGCCGAACTCGGGAGCAATGCCCTCGTCGGCGAGATGGGCATCCTGTCGGATACGCCGCGCTCCGCCACGATCATGGCGGCCGAACCGACCACGGCCCTGCGAATCGACAAGCGGGTCTTCCTCGAGCTCCTGGCCCAGTTCCCGCAGATGTCCCTGGCCATCATGCGGGAGCTGGCGAAGCGCCTGGAGCGGACGAACGCACAGCTTGTCGCACAGTCCTCATCCTGAATTTCCCGGCAAACCCTGAGATTTTTTCGGGGAAAATGTCGGTACGGTTAGCAAAATCCTACCTCTTATGGCCAAGCTGACCGATTCTCGTCACATCTACCCGTCAACCCTTGTCTCCAGAACGACACAAGGGAAGGCCCGGCCGTCAGGTCGGGCTGTTGCGGGATAAGTGATGATGAGTAACGCGAGAACGCTGCTGTGCGCGGTTCCGCAGCCTGTTGCGGATGTGCGCAAGTCCGGACGTCGCCGCCGTTTCCTCCATGTCACATTGGCCGTCGGCCTGATTGCGGGCCTCCAGGGTCTCGCTGCCGGGCCGGCGGCCGTGGCCACCCTCCCAAGCGCTCTTCTGGCGAGGCCGGTCGCCGCCTCGGCGGCGCAGCCGCTCACCACCGGCTCGGTCGTCACGGCGTCGATGGACTTCACCCCCAAGCTGATGAAGGATCCGAGCCTGTTCAGGGCGATTCTCGACGGCGCATTCTCCTTCAAGAAGCCGCGGGCCGTGAAGCCGGCGCCTCACGAGGAGCCCGACGTGGCTGCTGGCGACCCGGACGAGCTGATCCCGTTCAACGGGCGCACCGTGCCGCGCTGGCTGGTGCATTCCATCCTCAAGGCCGCCCATGCGACCGGGGTCGATCCCGTCTACATGATGACCCTGGCCGACGTGGAATCGAGCCTCTCGCCCGAAGCCAAGGCGCCGACCTCGTCCGCCCAAGGGCTGTTCCAGTTCATCGACAGCACCTGGATCGAGACCGTCTACGCCCATGCGGCCGATTACGGGTTCGGTGCGGCGGCGGAAGCGATCAGCTACGTCAACGGCGAGCTGGAGGTGAGCCCGAAGGACCGGGAATGGATCATGAGCCTGCGCACGGATCCGTACTTCTCGGCGCTCATGGCCGGCGAGCTGATCAAGGACGTGGAGCGTGCCCTTCAGGCCGAGGGCGAGCGGGAGCTGGCCGAGGCCGAGCTCTACCTGGCCCATTTCCTCGGCGCCTCCAGCGCCGTCCGGTTCCTTGAGGTTCTCGACCAGGACCCGAACATGAAGGCCTCCAAGCTCTTCCCGAAGGCCGCCAAGGCCAATGCCGGGCTGTTCATGGAAGGCAAGGGGCGCAAGCGCCGCCCGGTCAGCGTGGCGGAGCTCTACAACAAGATCGACTCGAAGATCGTCCGCCGCCTCGACCGCTACGAGGGCATCGGTCCCTACCTCGCCGAGATCTCCCGCCAGCCCGGGCGGACCGTCGAAGTCTCGGCCGAGGCGTCGCCGCTCGTGCAGTGACGGCTTTCTCCGGCCTCAGCCGATCGCGCTGATGGCGGACGATGCCGAGGCCGGCAGCGAGCGGGTGTGGACGAAGTCGCCCTTCGCGATGTAGGTCAGCTCCTCCGGCGTGGAGGGGCGCCCGAGAACCGGGTTCCGGTGCGGGAAGCGGCCGAAACGGGCGATCACGTCGAGATTGGCCCGGGCCTGGCTGAGGGAGAACTGCCAGACGGGCTTGAGATGCTCCGGGGTCTCCTCGAGAACCTGCTCCGAGACGGCCACGATGCGCTTCATCCGTTCCAGATGGTCGGGGCCTTCCGCATGGGCCAGCGGAAGGAAGAAGAAGAACTTCTCGTAGGGGCTTGTCAGAGCGTCGTAATGCCCGTTCCCGAACCCTTCCTCGGCGATCCTCACCGTGTCCGGGTCGGACGAATAGGCGTCCGGCGTGCCGGCGAACAGGCCGCGCGGAAACTGGTCGAGAACGATGATCAGGGACAGCCGTCCGAGCGGCGTGTCGCGCCAATGATCGAGCTCACCGGCCTTGGCTGCGTGGACCAGCGGCGCGAACCGGTGCAACTCCGCATTGGCCCCACCGCGCATCCACCAGGTGAGCATCTGCCAGTGCACCGCGATGTCGGCCTGCGACAGGTCGATCGGGAACCAGAAGTCGTAGACCCTGCGCCAATCCGTTTGAGATGACATCGGCCTCTCCTTGAAGAATGCGCGATGGTATCCCGGGTGGAAGCCCCGTGCTGTGCTTGGAAACACCTGAAGTCCGGCAGGGACGTCAGAACGCCTTGAACGTGATGATCGTGTGCGTGTCGGCGATCTCGGGGATGACCTGAACGTTCTCGGCGATGAAATGGCCGATATCGACCCCGTCATCCACATGGAACTTGGCCAGGATGTCGTAGTTGCCTGCCGTCGAGTAGATCTCGGACGCGATCTCCCGGTCGGCAAGGGCGTTGGCGACCGCATAGGTCTTGCCGAGCTTGCATTTGATCTCGACGAAGAAGGTCTGCATGGGGGCTCCGAAGGCGTCGTCTGGAAGTCTGTCGTCACGGAGATATGGCACGGGAGAACCCCGGTGAGAACCTCCCGGTTCGACTCAATGTGACGTCATGGCCGTCCCCAGACTTGATCCAGGGATCAGTCCCGGACATCCCGATTGGAAAGGCGCCGCGCCTTGAACAATCGAGATCACGGGCACGAGGCCGGTGATGACGTGGAGAAACTCACGACCGACCGACGCTCACATAGGTGAAGCCGTGGCGACGCATTTCCTCCGGGCGATAGACGTTGCGCAGGTCCACCACCACCGGGGCGGCGAGCGTCGCCTTCAGGCGCGAGAGGTCGAGGGCGCGGAACGTGTCCCACTCGGTCACGAGCACCAGGGCGTCGGCC
>DASZBB010000097.1:0-20438 GCA_035944695.1 Microvirga sp.
CTAGTGCGCTAACCGGGCTGCGCTACGCTCCGACTGCCGAAAGGCTTGGTTCCTCTAACTTTTAACGGGCGCTCGCGCAACCCCTGAAATGGGGCGCGGGGCGGAAAGGCATCCTCGAGGTCATCGGGGAGGGAAGGACCCAAGAGTTGAAAAGCGCAACCGGGCAAGCTCAGTCGAAGTCTACGACTGAGGGCCGGTCCAGGCTTCGATGGCCTGCTTCAGACCGTCCGGTAGATCGGTCGCGGCCTTGCTGTCCGGCGTTCCCGGGGACGCAAGTTCCGAAAGGAGCACCCGGTACGTCTCGGTCTTTTCCTGGGCCGTGTCGTAGCCTTCAGCCGATGTGTCGTCCGGCAGGCCCGAGAAGAGACAAAGCAGTGCGAGAATGGCGCGCATGTTTCGGCTCCATCTGGTTGTCGTTAGGGAAGCACGGCCAAGGTGGCATTTTCCCGGTGAACGGGGTGTGCGCGAAAACACGTCGGCTGCGGATCCGAATCGGGCCGGAATGAATGCTTAACCATTCCCGGGGAGAAGAGTAGGTGCCGGGGCCGAGCCGGGATACAAATTCCCGTGAGAGCGTCCCACGGCGCCCCCAAGTGCCACAACGCTCTCGGCAGCCGACTTCACCGCGGCTGCTTCACTTCGTGTCTTTGCACAGCCCCGCCCTTGCGCGGGGTTTTTTATGGACGGTTCAGAAGGGTCCGCGCTTCGCAAGGGCTTCGAAACCGTCTCGCAGCTGCTTCAGGCGATCCTCATAGGCGTTGTTCAGGCAGGCCCTGTCCTCGCCACAGGCTTCGCGCCGTTTGAGCCAGGCGACCTGGGTGTCGTCCATGTCGCTGCGGGCGCCCATGCCGAGAAGAGGCTTGAGCTGCGTATAGAGGACGGCCATCTCGACATCCAGATCGTTTAGCGCCCGGTCCGCGCAGATGGCTTTCTCGTCTTTGCTCTGAGCCTTGGCGCAATCGAAGCTCGCGGCTTGGACGGGTTGCCAGGGCGTGGACAGAAGGCCGGTGATCGCCGCGATGCAGAGGGATTTTCCTGTCATGGAACCGATCCTCGGATGAACTCAAGCTTCGGGAAGAACGATCCGCGCCCGAGGAGGCTCCAGGTACGGCCGCGCCTTTTTGGATTGAGCTTAACGAAGGATGAAGCAGGCGTCGGTCACCGACGGACGGCCGAAGCCTCGCCCGACAGAGCAAGACGCAGGCCGAGGCCTACCATAATGAGACCGGCACAGCGCTCCTGCCAGGCGATCAGACCCGGCCGACGGGACAGCCATTCGCCGATCGTCCCGGTTCCGACCGCCACGGCTCCGAGGACGAAGAACCCTGAAACCTTCTGCACGCCGCCGAGAAACAGCAGCTGCGCCGTGACCGGCCAATCCTTGCCGGGATCGACGAACTGGGGAAGGAAGGCAAGCATGAAGACCATGGCCTTCGGGTTGGTGAGATTGTTGATCATGCCCTGGCGCAGGGCTGCGAGGTCCGATACGGGTTTGGGCGCCGTTCGCACGAGGCTGTGAGGACCGAACGAACCGATCAGAAGCTTGGCCCCGAGCCACACGAGATAGGCCGCTCCCGTCCAGCGAAGCAGCTCGAAGGCCAGCGGCGAGGCCTGGATCAAGGACGTGACGCCCAGGGCCAGGAGCGGAAGCTGGACGAGACCTGCCAGCAGGGTCATGCCGACGGCCGTCAGGACGGCGGTGCGCCGGCCTTGTCCCACGCCGCGGCTCAACAGGAGAATCATGTCGGGTCCGGGGGCGAGCTGCAGGGCCAGCACGGCGGCATAGAATGTGAGAAAGGTCGACAGATCCGGCATGTCCTAGCCTCTTGGGCACCCTGGTGCGCTATTCTAGACGGACTGCCGGCGCCACGCATCGAGATCGTCCAGGGACAGGTTGGAGCCGCACAGCACGAGGCCGATGACGCTGTCGTCCGGCAGGGACGGAGCGACGGTCTCGGCCGCAGTCAAAACGCAGGCCGCGGCAGGCTCGCAGAGCAGCTTCTCCGTCTGGAGCAGCCAGCTCACATCGTCGACGACCGGAGGGTCCTCCACGAGCAGGATCTCCTTCAGGAAGAGCTTGGCAGCCGCCATGGTCCGATGCGTGGCGAAGGGTGCTGCCAGGGTTCTGGAGATGGAGCTCGGTCGGATCGTCACCGGCTGACCGGCCTTGAGCGCCTCCGTCATGGTCGGCGCACCGGTCGGTTCGACGCCGTAGACGGTGAGGGACGGCCGCTTCGCCTTCAAGGCCGCCGCGACGCCGGACATGAAGCCGCCGCCGCCGATCGAGACGAACACGTGGGTGAGGTCCGGGATGTCGTCCAGGAATTCCAGTCCCAGGGTGCCGTGGCCTGCGATGATCGCAGGATCGTCATAGGGATGGACGAACAAACGGCCCTGGCGCTGGTAGTCCTCGGCCTTGGCAAAGGCGTCCGCCGCATCGTCGCAAAGCTCCACGCGGGCGCCGAACTTCGTGGTCAGGTCGATGTTGAACCGGGCCGCCGTTTTCGGCATCAGCACGAGGGCGTCGAGACCGAGGGTTCCCGCAACCCTGGCGACGGCAATGGCGTGATTTCCACCGGAAACAGTGACGAGGCCACGCAGACGCTCTTCGTCGCTTAGGGTCAACACCTTGTTGAAGACGCCTCTGACCTTGAAGGAGCCGGCAAGCTGCAGCGCTTCCATCTTCAAGGCAGTGCGCTGGCCAAGGCGGGCCGATACGTCGGCGCTCTCATAGGCGGGCGTGCGTCTGACGCGTCCTGCGATCCGAGCACGGGCAGCTTCGATATCGGAGAGCGTCACGTCAAAGGTGGTCATATGCAGATCCGTGGGGCAGGGCGGTGTCGGAGGCGTGACCGGCATGTCGTGTCACGGCGGGCGACGAGATGATGGGAGGGACGTCACTGCTTCGTCAACGGGCTCCGACGGCATAGCCGGCAGCAAATGCACCTTGACCGCGGGCTCGAAGGGATCGGAAGCTTACGCTCGATCCACGGAGCTGTGCACGATGTCCATGTCACCCCGCGAGATGCTCGCGCGCCTGATTGCCTTCCCGAGCGTTTCGACCAGCAGCAATCTCGACATCATCAACTTCTGTCGGAACTGGCTGAACAGCCATGGCGTCGAAAGCCATCTCATCATGAGTCCGCAAGGCGACAAGGCCAATCTCTACGCGACCATCGGGCCGCGGGTGGAGGGCGGGATCGTCCTTTCCGGCCATACGGACGTGGTGCCGGTCGAAGGGCAGAACTGGTCAACCGATCCCTGGACGCTTACCGAAAGAGGCGGTCGACTCTACGGTCGTGGCGCGACCGACATGAAGGGCTTCGACGCTCTCGTCCTGGCGCTCGTGCCCGAGATGGTGCGCGCGCCTCTCAAGCGGCCCGTTCACATCGCTTTGTCCTACGACGAGGAGATCGCCTGCCGCGGTGCGCCATTTATGGTTCAGGCGATGGCAGGATCCATCCCGGCCCCTTCCGCCGTCATCGTCGGCGAACCCACGCGTCATGCGGTGGTGACGGGGCACAAGGCATCGGTGCAGCTGCGCACCCAGGTCACGGGATACGCGGTGCATTCCAGCCGGATCGATCAAGGCGTGAGCGCGGTCATGAACGCGGCCCGCCTGATCGCGTGGCACGAGGACGTGATGGATGAGAACCGTCGCCGAGCCGACCCGAGAAATCCGTTCGAGCCACCCTATACCACGCTGCATTGCGGCATGATGGCCGGCGGCAATGCAGCCAACGTGGTCTCATCCTCGGCTTGGTTCTTCAGCGACATTCGGGCGATCCCGACGGAAAATCCCATGGATTACCTGGTGCGCTACGAGGCTTTTATCCGCGATGTGATCGAACCGCGGATGAAGACCATCGCTCCTCAGACGGGCGTTTCCGTCGAACTCGTCGCCGAGGTGCCGGGCCTCAAGCCTGAAACGGATGGGGAGGCCGAGCGCATGATGCGTCGCCTGACCGGAGACAATGGCACCCATGTGGTGTCGTATGGCACCGAGGCTGGGCTGTTCCAGCAGGCCGGGTGGTCGACCGTGGTCTGCGGACCGGGCGACATCGCCCAGGCCCATCAGCCGGACGAATACATCGAAGTCAGCGAGTTCCAGGCGGGAGAGGCCGTGCTGCGCCGCCTAGTCGCGGATCTCTGTGCCTAAATGCTGAGCAAGATGGTCCAAGTCGGGGCTAGACCATCAGCCACTTTCCTGCCTAACTTCAGCCCCAGCGGAAGAAACGACGGGACACTCGGTCTTCCGACAAGAACACCGCGCAAAGACGCGGGACCTCCAGAGGAGAAGGACACACGATGACGATCCGTTCGAAATTTCTCGCAGCGACTGTCGCGACCCTCATGGCCGGGGCAGCCCTGCCGGCGATGGCCGTGACCCTGCGCTACGCCAACCAGGGCGACCTGAAATCGCTCGATCCCTATACGGTCAACGAGACGACCACCAACGCCCACCTTGGTCATGTCTATGAAGGCTTGACGCGCCGCGGCAAGGATCTGGCGATCCAGCCCAGCCTAGCCGAGCGCTGGGAGATCAGCGAGGATGGCCTGACCTGGCGCTTCTTCCTGCGCAAGAACGTCAAGTTCCACAACGGCAACCCGTTCACTGCCGACGACGTGATCTTCTCGGCGAACCGGGTGAGGGCACAGGGCTCGAACTTTCAGACCCGTGTGCCGACGAATTCCGAATGGGTGAAGATCGACGATCACACCATCGACGTGAAGCTCAAGTCGCCCAATCCGATCCTGAACTCTCAGTGGGACACCTGGTACATCCTGGACAAGGAGTGGGCCGAGGCTAACAATGCAGTGTCGCCGACACCGGCGGCGGCGACGACCCCGAGCTACGCGTCGCTCAATGCCAACGGTACGGGCCCGTTCAAGATCGAGAGCCATCAGCCGGGCGTGAAGACCGTCTTCAAGGCCAACAAGGACTGGTGGGACAAGGCCGAGCACAATCTCGACGAGATCGTCTTCACGCCGATCGGATCGGACGCGACCCGCGTTGCGGCGCTGCTCTCCGGCGAGGTGGACGTAATCGAGCCGGTTCCGCTGCAGGACATCCAGCGCGTCAACAGCAGCGCTAACGCCAAGGTCCAATCCGGCCCCGAACTGCGCACGATCTTCCTGGGCATGGATCAGACCCGCGATGAATTGCTGTTCTCGAACGTGAAGGGCAAGAACCCATTCAAGGACAAGCGCGTCCGCGAAGCCTTCTACAAAGCCATCGACATCGAGACGATCAAGTCTCGCGTCATGCGCGGCATGGCGACTCCCTCCGCCCTCATGATCGCTCCGGAGCTCTTCGTGCACTCGAAGGACTTCGTGCGCCCGAAATACGATCTTGAAGGCGCCAAGAAGCTTTTGGCCGACGCAGGTTATCCGAACGGCTTTGAGGTGGGCATGGATTGCCCGAACGACCGCTATGTCAACGACGAGGCGATCTGCCAGGCTGTCGTAAGCATGCTGGCCCGCGCTGGCGTCAAGGTGAACCTGATGGCCCAGCCGAAGGCTCAGTACTTCGGCAAGGTGCTGAAGTCGGGCAACTACAACACGTCGTTCTACCTGCTCGGGTGGACGCCGGGTACCTTCGACAGCCACAACGTGCTGCACGACATCGAGGGCTGCCGGGACAATCCGCAATCGTCCCGCGGCGAGTCCAACCTCGGCAACTTCTGCAACAAGAAGCATGACGAGCTGACCGACAAGATCCTGGTCGAGAGCAACAAGGAAAAGCGCGACCAGATGATCAAGGAAGCTTTCCAGATCACGTTCGACGAATACGGCTACATCCCGCTGCATCAACAGGCCCTAGCCTGGGGTGTCTCCAACAAGGTGAAGCTCAGCCAGCGTGCCGACAATTCGGTGCTGCTGTACTGGGCCAGGAAAGAGTAGTCCGCACCTGATCGCTCGTCCCGGGCAGCCTGTCCTGCCCGGGACAATCCGTTGAGAGGCTTCAGGCGATGTTTTCGCCCGTGGCGATGCGATCAAGAGATTGTAGATGTTTGCTTTCATTATCCGACGCGCCCTTCAGGCCATCGGTGTGCTTTTAGCAGTCGGCATTATTTCGTTCGCGATGTTCCGCTTTGCGGGCGATCCGGTGAACCAGATCGTGTCCCTCGACACACCAGCCGCTGAGCGGGAGCAGGTTCGCCGCTCCCTTGGCCTCGACGATCCCGTGCCCCTGCAATTCGTGCGCTATCTCGCCAAGGCAGCTCAGGGAGATTTCGGCGTTTCCTACCAGTTCCGGCAGCCTGTGGCAGACCTTTTGGCGGAGCGCATGCCCGCAACGCTCGAGCTGGCCCTGTGCGCCACGATCTTCGCAACCGTGTTCGGCGTGCTGATGGGGGTCTATTCGGGTTTGAAACGAGACAGCTTCGTGGCGAAGGTGTTCCAGACCATCTCGCTCGTCGGCATCTCGCTCCCGACCTTCCTGATCGGCATTCTGCTCATTTATCTTTTCTCGGTAACTCTCGGCTGGCTGCCCTCCTACGGGCGCGGCGATACGGTTCAGATCGGCTGGTGGTCGACCGGCCTGCTGACGCTGTCGGGCCTGAAGGCGCTGATCATGCCTTCCATCACGCTTGGCTTGTTCCAGATGACGCTGATCATGCGCATCGTCCGGGCCGAGATGCTGGAGGTGCTACGGACCGACTACATCAAGTTCGCGCGGGCGAGGGGGCTTACCACCCGTGCCATCCACTTCGGCCACGCGCTCAAGAACACTCTTGTGCCTGTCATCACCATCGTCGGGCTCCAGTTCGGCTCAGTGATCGCGTTCGCAATCATCACGGAGACCGTGTTCCAGTGGCCCGGGATGGGTCTCCTGTTCGTCCAGGCCGTGCAGAATGTCGACATCCCGATCATGGCGGCCTACCTGATGCTGGTGGCGCTGATCTTCGTGGCGATCAACCTCGCGGTCGATATCCTCTACACCATCGTCGATCCTCGCCTGAGGACGACGATCCGGCAGCCCGCCTGAGGAGGCAGAGATGGCAGATGCAATTCAAGCCGTTCCTGCGCCTCAGTCCCAACCGACCACCTGGGCCGGTCGGTTTCGCGACAGCGATGTCTGGGCGAGCTTCAAGCGCTCCAAGCTGACGATGGCGGCGGCCTTCCTGACGCTCCTGTTCATGGCAGCCGCAGCCCTCGCGGGCCTCGTGGCGCCGCAGGATCCCTTCGACCCGGCCCAGCTCGATCTGCTGAACAGCCGGATCCCGCCGGTCTGGAGCGCGGAAGGCCAGATGCCCTTCCTGCTCGGCACGGACGAGCAGGGCCGCGACATTTTCTCGGCCATCCTGTACGGCCTGCGGATCTCGCTTGCCGTCGGCTTCCTCGGCGTCGCGTTCTCGGCCACTTTGGGCATCGCGCTCGGCCTCATCGCCGGCTATGTGGGCGGAACGACGGATGCCGTCATCATGCGCATCGCTGACGTGCAGCTCACCTTCCCGGCGATCCTGATCGCGCTGCTCGTGGACGGGGTGGTCAAGTCTGTGCTCGGCGGCCAACTCGACGGCGTGACGACGCTCTCCGTGCTGGTCTTCTCCATCGGCCTGAGCTTCTGGGTGCAGTATGCCCGCACGGTGCGTGGCTCGGTCATGGTCGAGAAGAACAAGGACTACATCGCTGCCGCGCGGCTGATCGGCTTGCCGGCGCCGCTGATCATGGTGCGGCACGTCCTGCCCAACGTGCTGGGTCCGGTGCTCGTCATCGCCACCATCAACCTCGCCCTTGCGATCATCACGGAGGCAACTCTGTCGTTCCTCGGCACCGGCATGCCGGAGACCATGCCCTCGCTCGGCACCCTGATCCGCATCGGCAACAACTATCTGTTCTCCGGGGAGTGGTGGATCGTCGCGTTCCCAGGCGTCGCGCTGGCGCTGCTCGTGCTCGCTATCAATCTTCTGGGCGATTGGCTGCGCGACGCGCTCAATCCGAAGCTGCGATGAGAGGATCGCTCATGACACAACCCGTCCTCTCCGTCCGCGATCTGCACGTCGAGTTCGTGACCCGCCGAGGCATTCTGAAAGCAATCGACGGCATCTCCTTCGATATCGCCAAGGGGGAGGTGCTCGGCGTCGTCGGTGAATCCGGCGCCGGCAAGTCGGTGACGGGCTCCGCCGTCATCGGCCTGATCGACCCGCCAGGACGGATCGCCGGTGGCGAGATCCTGCTGTCCGGCATGCGCATCGACAACCTGCCGCCCGAGGAGATGCGGAAGGTGCGCGGCAAGCGCATCGGCATGATCTTCCAGGATCCGCTGACCAGCCTCAATCCGCTCTATCGGGTGAGCGAGCAGCTGATCGAGACCATCCGTACCCATACGAACCTGTCCGCATCGGCGGCGAGGAAGCGCGCCATCGATCTGCTGGCCGAAGTCGGCATTCCGGCGCCGGACAGGCGGATCGACAGCTATCCGCACGAGTTCTCGGGCGGCATGCGCCAGCGCGTGGTGATCGCCCTCGCGCTGTGCGCCGAGCCGGAACTCATCATCGCCGACGAGCCGACCACCGCTCTCGACGTGTCCGTTCAGGCGCAGATCATCGCGTTGCTTAAGCGCCTCGGGCGCGATCACGGCACCGCCATCATGCTGGTCACGCACGATATGGGCGTGATCGCCGAAACGGCGGATCGAGTCGCCGTCATGTATGCGGGCCGCATCGCCGAGATCGGGCCCGTGCGCGAGGTGGTGCAGAACCCGCTCCATCCCTATGCCAAGGGCCTGATGGGCGCGATTCCGTCCCTCGAGAGCGATGCGGAGCGCCTCGTCCAGATCCCCGGCTCCATGCCGCGCCTCTCGGCGATTCCGCCCGGCTGCGCATTCAATCCGCGCTGTCCCTACGTGTTCGACCGCTGTCGGGTCGAGCGGCCGGAGCCCGTCCAGCACAGCGAGCATCGCGTCGCCTGCCATCTCTACGATCAATCTTCCGTCCGGTCGGAGGCCGTCGCGTGACCGAGCACTCTTACGTCGAAGTCAAAGATCTGCGCCGCGTGTTCGACGTCTCCAAACCCTGGCTCAACCGGGTTCTGGAGGGCGGCGAGAAGCAGTACCTGAAAGCGGTCGACGGGGTCTCCTTCGCCATTGCGAAAGGCGAGACCTTCGCGCTTGTCGGCGAGTCGGGTTCGGGCAAGTCGACCGTGGCCAGGATGGTGGTGGGCCTTCTGCAGCCCACGAGCGGCGAGGTGGTGATCGACGGCGTCTCCATGTCGAGCAGGGCCGCCGCTGCCGAGCGCCAGCGCCTGCGACGGCGCATCCAGATGATCTTCCAGGATCCCTATGCCAGCCTCAATCCGCGTTGGCAGGTCGACCGTATCGTCGCCGAGCCGATCAGGGCCTTCCGGTTGATCGAGGGCGAGAAGGCCATTGCCGATCAAGTCGGCGAGCTGCTGTCGCTCGTCGGTCTTCATCCTGCGGACGGAAAGAAGTATCCGCACGAATTCTCCGGCGGCCAGAGGCAGCGCATCGCCATCGCCCGCGCGCTCGCCTCCAACGCGGAGTTCATCGTCTGCGACGAACCGACCTCGGCGCTCGACGTCTCGGTCCAGGCGCAGATCCTGAACCTCATGCGCGACCTGCAGGATCGGCTTGGGCTCACCTACCTGTTCATCAGCCACAACCTCGCCGTGGTGCGCCATATGGCGAGCCGCATCGGTGTGATGTATCTCGGCCGCATCGTCGAGATCTCCAACGGGCGCGAGCTCTTCGCCCGCCCGAAGCATCCCTATACCCGCATGCTCCTCGATGCGGTGCCGGATGTGGGCATGACGGGCCGGCAGCGCATTCCCGTGCGTGGCGAGATCCCCAACCCGATCGATCCGCCTTCCGGCTGCACCTTCAACCCGCGCTGCCCCCTCGCCAACGATCGCTGCCGGGCCGAGATCCCGCCGCTTCTGGGTGGCGTGGCCTGCCATGCGATCCACGAGGGACGTTTGGCCATCGATGCGGCTGCCTGAGGTGGCAGAGCTGCCTCCCTGAAATAGTTGACTCAGTCAACAATATGCAGGACGGTGTGCGGCAGGGAGGAGGCCATGTCGCACTTGCCAAGACTGCCGACGGACGAGCAGATCGAGAGAGTCCGCAGCTTCAACCGCTTCTATACCCGCCATATCGGCCTCCTGAACGAAGGCCTGCTGGAGAGTGCGTTCTCGCTCACCGAAGCACGCGTGCTCTACGAACTGGCCTATCGCGGTCCCGTGACGGCAGCCGATCTAGGACGCGAGCTCGGCCTCGATGCCGGCTATCTCAGCCGCCTCCTGAAACGGTTCGGTACTCAGGGGTTGATTCAGCGCCTTCCATCCGAAGGCGACAAGCGTCAGTTTCTCCTGTCGCTGACCGATCGGGGTCACGCGGCCTTCAAGCCGTTGAACCAAGCCTCGGCCGCACAGGTGGCCGCGATGCTCTCGGGCCTCTCTGTCGACGAGCGGGAGCGCCTCGTCCAGGCCATGGCCACGGTCGAGCGTCTCGTAGGGGGTGCTCCGAATTCCAGTAGCTCTTACATCCTGCGCCCCCACCGGACCGGAGACATCGGCTGGATTGCCCATCGGCAGGGGCTTCTTTATGCGCAGGAATACGGCTGGGACCAGACTTTCGAGGCACTGGTGGCGGAGATCGCCGCGGCCTTCGTCAGGAACTTCGACCCGCAATGGGAGCGCTGCTGGATCGCCGAGCGGGATGGCGAGATTCTCGGGAGCGTCTTCCTCGTACGGCATTCGGACGAAGTTGCGAAACTCCGGCTGCTCTACGTGGAGCCTTCCGCCAGAGGGCTCGGCCTCGGGCGCCGGCTGGTCGATGAATGCATCGGCTTCGCCAAGGCGAAGGGCTACAGGACTCTGACCCTTTGGACCAACGACGTGCTCGTGGCAGCGCGCCGCATCTATGTGTCGAAGGGATTCCGCTTGGTGAAGGAGGAGGCGCATCGTTCCTTCGGGAAGGAACTCGTTGGCCAGACCTGGGATCTCGATCTGTGACGCGCCTTGAAGCACTTGCCCTAACGGCTGCCGCGGCAACGGGCGTCCAGGTCGGTGCTGCCATGGTGGCCACGCGCTTCGTGGTTCATGACATCGGCCCCGCCTCGCTCGCTTTCCTGCGCTATGCCATCGCGGTTCTCTGCCTTGTTCCGCCCGTATTGATGAGCGCGCGGGTGCGGTTTGCCGCGCGTGACCTTCTGGTCGTGATGGTACTCGGCATCGTGCAGTTCGGCGTTCTCATCGCGCTGCTCAATCTCGGGCTCCAGTTCATCTCGTCGACCCGCGCGGCGCTCCTGTTCTCTACCTTTCCGCTGATGACTATGATCCTCGCGGCCAGCCTCGGGCGTGAGCCTCTGACCCGAACGAAAGCCGCCGGAGTCGTTTTGACAATCATTGGTGTCGGAGTGGCCCTGGGCGAGCGTCTGATGATGCAGAACTCAACCGGCGAATGGCTGGGGGCGCTTCTCGTGCTCGCGGCTGCATTGTGCGGAGCCCTCTGCTCGGTTCTGTATCGGCCTTATCTCGCCCGCTATCCGACTCTGCCGGTTGGCGCCTGGGCAATGCTGGCCTCGGTGCTCTTCCTTGGCGCGCCGGCGGGCGCAGAGGGGCTGTTCACGGACGTTCCTCGCCTTGATGCAGAAGGCTGGATCGCCGTTCTGTTCATCGGCCTGTCGAGCGGGATCGGTTATGTTCTTTGGCTCTGGGCACTGAAGCATGCGTCCCCGACCAAGGTCACGGTCTTCCTCTCATTGAGCCCTATCACGGCGGCTCTGCTCGGCATCTGGATATTCAGGGAGCCCTTCACACCCGGAGTCCTGCTCGGTCTCGTAGGCGTCGTCGCCGGACTCTGGCTCGCTACCAGGACGCCGCCGATCCTCGGGCGACCGACCAGCGCGAGATCCAGCCTCGCGATCGAGTCAAACGAGGGCGCAACACAGGGCGACGCTGACATCGCGGGAAATTAGAATTATTACAGTCTATATGGCTTGGCGGCTTACCTTTTAGAGTAGATAAGCTGAAAACCTGAAAATGTATGACCTTCGGACTTAGCAATTATCAAGCTTCGCTTTTGAAGATTGTGGCCATCACAACTCTGTGCGCTTGAACTACGCTCGGAAACCATCGGCGCCGAATGCGTTTAGCCTCTGTCACTCGTGGCGGTCCGCCATGTTCAAAGAAAGCACAGGAGAAATCTATGAAGAAGCTCGCGATCTTCGCTGGCGCTGGGTTCATGGTTCTTGGCGGCATGGGTGCCGCGTTGGCGCAATCGTCCCCGGCGGTATCCGGCACGCCCGGCTCTCTCTTCCCGGACGCGGCTCCGCACGAGATCCGCTGGATCAACGGCGTGCCCTGCCGCACGGTTCTCGATCCGAATACCCGCGACACGCGCATTCCGGTTGCGTGCGCCGGTCAGGTCAGCGGGGTGGTAGCGCCGGTGGCTGGTGACGTCGTGACGACTGGTAGCATCGCGCCGGCTCCGGTCGCGCCCATGATGGGTGCTCCCGTTCCGGTGGGCTCGGTCGATCCCTATGCGGCTCCGCACGAGATCCGCACGGTCAATGGCGTACCGTGCCGGACGGTGCTGGACCCGAATACCCGGGACACCCGCATCCCGGTCGATTGCGGCCGGTAAGTTCTCTTCCCTCAAGAGCAAGGCGCGGGTCAGACGACCCGCGCTTTTGTTTGCACGACGCTCAATCAAAAACCCACCGCACCCTGCGATGCCATGGGCTTCATTCGTCGTGATCAGAGGGGTTATTCCGCTGCCTGTCTTAGAGGCAGGAAGCCGATGGGCTGGCGCTGCGGTCCCTGCTGCTTCAGGGTACCCACGATGGCTTCGTATTCGCGCTCCATCTCCGGCGTGACGGAGGGGCGGGTTTCCCGCAGAGCGTGCTCGAAATGCGCCATGGTCACATGCTCGGCCTGCAGCGACTCCCTCAGGGCCAGGAGGCCGGCCCGGCGGGTCAGGTCCTCCAAGTCCGCGCCGGTGAATCGGGCGGTCCGTTCGGCGACCATGTCCAGATCCACATCGGGACCGAGCGGCATCTCCTTGGTGTGAATGCCGAGGATGTGTCGGCGGCCCAGAGCGTCGGGAACCGGCACGTAGATTAGCTCGTCGAAGCGGCCGGGCCGGAGCAGGGCAGGGTCGATCAGATTGGGTCGGTTGGTCGCCGCCATGACCACCACACCCTGCAATTCCTCGAGACCGTCCATTTCCGCCAGGATCGTGTTGACGACGCGCTCCGTGACCGCAGGCTCGCCCAGGCCTCCGCCGCGGACGGGCGCGAGGGAGTCGATCTCGTCGATGAAGATCACCGTCGGAGCGACCTGCCGGGCGCGGGCGAAGAGGCGCGACACCTGCTGCTCGGATTCCCCATACCATTTCGACAGGAGGTCGGACGATTTCGTTGCCACGAAGTTGGCCTGGGCTTCACGAGCGACCGCCTTCGCCAGGAGAGTCTTTCCTGTCCCAGGAGGGCCGAACAGCAGGAAGCCTTTCGCCGGGCGGATGCCGAGCCGTCGGAAGGATTCCGGGCTCTTGAGCGGTAGTTCCACACCTTCGCGCAGCCGCGTTCGCGCTTCTTCGACGCCGCCGATGTCATCCCAGGTCACGTTGGGCACCTGGATCATGATCTCGCGCAGGGCCGAGGGCTGAACGCGCTTCATGGCATTGATGAAATCCTGCCGTGTGACCTCCAGGCTTTCGAGCACGTTGGAGGGAATCCCGTCCCTGAGATTGATTCCCGGCAGGATGCGCCGCAGGGAATCCATCGCCGCCTCGCGGGAGAGGGCCGCGAGATCGGCACCGACGAAGCCGTAGGTCGTGCGGGCGACCTCGTCGAGATTCACGTCCTCGGCCAGTGGCATGCCGCGCGTATGGATCCCGAGGATCTCCCGGCGTCCGGGTTCGTCCGGGACGCCGATGACGATCTCGCGATCGAAGCGGCCCGGACGGCGCAGGGCTTCGTCGATCGCTTCGCGCCGGTTGGTCGCGCCGATCACCACGATGTTCTGGCGCGGCTCCAGGCCGTCCATGAGGGTGAGCAGCTGAGCTACGATCCGCCGCTCCACCTCACCCGTGACCTCCTCGCGTTTGGGCGCGATGCTGTCGATCTCGTCGATGAAGATGATGGCGGGTGCGTTCTGCTGCGCCTCCTGGAAGACCTGGCGCAGGCGCTGTTCGGACTCGCCGTAGTGGCGCCCCATGATCTCGGGTCCGGCGATGTGGAAGAACTGCGCCTCCGTCTCGTTGGCGACGGCGCGTGCAAGCCGGGTCTTGCCGGTGCCGGGAGGGCCGTAGAGCAGGACACCCTTGGGCGGATCGATGCCGAGGCGCTGGAAGAGCTCGGGGTGGCGCAGGGGCAGCTCAACCATCTCGCGGACCTGATCGACCGTGCTGCCCAGGCCGCCGATATCGTCGTAGGTCACGTCGGCGCGGCGGGCTTCGCGCGGCTCCTCGAATTGCGGCCGCAGCTCGATCTCTGTCTCGGCCGTCACGTGCACGATGCCGCGCGGCTGGGTCGCGACCACCACGAGGCGGATTTCCTGCAGGCCATAGGCCGGAATGTTGAGGAGGGCGCGCATTTCCTCCGGCAGCCGTGGATCCGCCGCCCGCTGCGAATAGACCGAGGTGGAGATCACGTCGCCGGCCGTCAGAGGGCGCTGATAGAAAGTCCGCTTCAGGGCGTCTCCGGAGCCCTGCAGGCGAAGTCCCTTCTGCGCCGGAGCCAGCACGACGCGGGTCGCCGGACGGACCTCCGCCCGCTTCACCTCCACGTGATCGCCGCTGCCCACGCCGGCATTGACGCGTTGCAGACCGTCGAGGCGCACGATGTTCAGGCCCTCGTCTTCAGGGTAGGGCGTGACGGCGATGGCCGTGGTATGGCGCTTGCCGATGATTTCGATGGCCTGGCCTTCCTGAACGCCGAGCTCAGCCAGAGCCTGCCGGCTCATGCGTGCAATCCCACGGCCTGAATCGTCGGGTCGCGCGTTTGCGACTTGGAGGCGTACACTCTGCCCATCCTCTGCCATTGCTGTCTTCCTGTCGTTCGAGCGCTTGTAATGCGGTGGCAGGTGAGAGGGGGCTTGACGGCTCAGGCTTCCCGAGTGCCACGCGTTCGAGGCTTCGCAGGCTGCGGCAAGCGGCAAGCAAGGAAACCGCAGGGCCAACGCCACATGCCCTGAAATGTTGCAGGAGCTGTATCGGGTCGTGTGCTAGGACGAGATCCGGTTCGACGGCGCCCAGAGCTGCCTGAGCGATGCCTCAATCTCACCTTCGTCGGAATGGCTCCCCACCAAGGCGCTGCTCGCCGGCATGAAAGGCGCGATGGTGGGAAGTCTTGCGGATCCATCGGCGCCCGCATCGGAGGTCTCCGAGGGTGGATCGATCAGTTCCCAGCTGTCGAACAGATCCATGGAAGAGTGGCCGGGCAGGTTGGGGCCGAGATAGGGAACGATCTCGACCCAGGGTCTGCCATTCCCACGTGGCGTAACCTTGGCGACGCGTCCGAAGAAGCGCGTCAGAGGGCAACGGACGAAATCGCCAGGAACCGGGATGCGAGTCTTCTCGAACTCCAATGCCGCTTCGGCCTCCTGAAGCTCGGCTCGAAGCTTTGCCACACGTTCCACCAGCTCCGCGACACGCCTGGTGCAGGGGCTTTCATGCTCGGCCATCGCCGAGACCAGCGACAAGCTTCTGTCGGAACCCAAACCCGCCACCGGAAGTGTACTCATGCCGGCTCTCCTCTGATCCTTCGATTTTGGAGCGTCGGGGCGCGAGTGCAAGGCGCCCAGAAGTCTGAGATGGAACTGAACCTTGGCGCATGAGGATTATAGATAGAACGAGCTCGGGAACGGGAGGCAGCATGGGTCCTCGATGCCGCATGATGGCACAGCTGGGAAGCATCACCGGGACGATGATGTTTGCGGCGGCGGCCTGGGCTCAGGATCCGGCACCGCCGCTGCCTCCGCCGAGGCCGCACGATTTGGCGCCGCACCACTCGATTGAGCCGCTGCCCCCACCGAGGCCGGATCGTTCAGCGGCGTCAGAGCCGGAACAGCGGACGGAAGAGGTGCCGCCGGTCGAGACACCTCTCGACCAGAAGGCCGATCTCGACCGCGACGCCAAGGATGCTTGTCTCCAACGCATCACGCAGCTTGGGCTCCGCTTCGAGAGCCGCCCACCGGTGAGGGAGAACAGTTGCGCGATCGAAAACCCGGTTCTCGTTTCCGCACTGCCCAACGGCGTCACGGTCGTGCCGGCATCCCTGATGAACTGCCCGGTGGCCGAGAGCATCTCGCGCTGGATGAGCGAGGTTGTCGTGCCCGAGGCCGAGCGCCAGTTCCAGAGCGCCCCGACGAAGCTTCTCATCGGCACCTCCTACCAGTGCCGCGATCAGCGCAACGGTCAGAAACTAAGCGAGCACGCCTTCGGAAACGGTCTCGACATCATGGGGTTCGAATTCGCCAGGCGGTCTCCGCTCACAATTGGCAGCCAGACGGAAGGTTCTTCCGAAGCAACCTTCCAGGAAGCGATCCGCAAGGCAGCCTGTCCCATCTTCAACACCGTGCTCGGACCCGGCTCGGATGCGGCCCATGGCGATCATCTCCATCTCGATCTGAGGGAGCGCAAGGGCGATTACCGTATTTGCCAGTAGACCCGTGGGAACAGGGACGGAGCGAGGGCTTTGTCTGTCCACGATGGTGCCGGTGGAGCCTTTTCATGAAAGTCGTTGCGTATCTTGCTGTTGGAATCATGGGTCTCGCGACCCCCGTCCTGGCCGTGCCTCAGGACCTGAACCTCGAATCCGTGAACAAGGCCGAATGGACAGCCGAGGCGGGCAAGGGGAAGGAGGTCGATCCGGCGCTCGTCAAAACGCAGGTCCTGCTCGACCGGGCTCGGTTCTCGCCTGGCGTCATCGACGGACATAACGGCGAGAACCTGCGGAACGCCATCAAGGCCTTCGAGAAGGAACGCGGTCTCAAACCGGACGGAACCCTCGACGATGAGTTCTGGGCAAAGCTCAAGCAAACGTCATCCGAGCCGGCCCTGATCGAGTACACGATCCAGGACGCCGACGTGAAAGGCCCCTTCGTCACTGTCCCGGACAAGTTGGAAGATCAAGCCCGACTCGACCGGCTCGGCTATTCCGGTCCGGACGAGCTTCTGGCCGAGAAGTTCCATATGGATGTGGATCTGCTCAAGGTGCTGAATCCCGGTAAGGCGTTCGACAGGCCAGGGACACCCATCGTTGTGGCCAACGTCGATGCGCAGCCCGCGTCGGAGAATCCGGAGAAGGCCGGTAAGATCGAGATCGTCAAAAGCCAACATGTCCTGCGCGTTCTGGACAAGGGCGGCGCTGTTGTGGCGGTCTATCCAGCCTCGATCGGCAGCGAGGAAAAGCCCGCACCCAGCGGGTCGCACAAGGTTCGCGCCGTGGCGCCGAACCCGAACTATACCTACAACCCGGATTACGCATTCAAGGGCGTGAAGGCCAAGGAGAAGTTCGAGATCAAGCCCGGACCGAACAACCCCGTCGGGAGCACCTGGATCGACCTCTCCATCGAGTCCTTCGGCATCCATGGGACGCCGGAGCCCGAGAAGGTCGGCAAGGCCTATTCCCAGGGCTGCGTGAGGCTCACGAACTGGGATGTGGAGGAATTGTCGAAGATGGTCGAGAAAGGGACGCCCGTCGAATTCATCGACTAGGGCGATCGTCCGGTTTGACCCTCTCAGTCGTCGTTGGCGGAGTTCAGCTGATCGGGCCTCAGCCCCTCGTCGACCTCTGCGTCATGGGCCTTGACGAGCCATTCGAGCTGCTCCTGGACGAAGTCGGGATCGCTGTGGAAGCGCATGGCGCAGGCCACGAGAAAGATCGCGATCTCCGGCAGATCCTCATCACCCAAATCCGGGAGAACCAGCTCGAGTTCAGTCATGTTGCCAGAGGTCAGGAGAGCTGCCTCGGTGGGAGGAACGACGATACCGTTGCGGTCAGGATCTTGAGCCATTGAGCTGATCTATGCCTTTCTGGAAAAGTGTCGGTTCGGGAGGGGATTGGCCTTTCTGATCTAACGCGGGCGGCGACGAGGTAAAGGCTTTAGGCTCATCCCAGGGTTGCAAAACAAAAACCCTGCCGCAGGGCGCGGCAGGGTTCGGGACGATGTCGTGTGGCAGAGCGTATCAGTACGTGCAGACGTATCGCATTCCGTTCGTCGCCAGGAAGGTTCCCGTCGCCGGGTCGTAGGATCGGTACTTGCGGGCACAATAGGCGGCCAGCTGCGGGTCGACCGTGCCGGGAGGCGGAGGGGCGGCGGGCTGCGCCTGAGCCTGGTTGGCGATCGCCCCGGCGATCAGCGCGCCCGCCGCAAGGCCGGCGACGCCGGCGGCCACGGCCGCGCCGTTGTCGCGACGATAGTAATACCGGTCACGATAGTACGGGCGGTAGTAAGGGCGATACCCGCGGCGGTAATACTGAGCGTAGCTCTCATTCGGGTATGCTTGGTCGATCTGGGGCAGGGGACGCGTCTGGAGCGGGGTGGCGGTGGCGGGCACTGCCGGCACGAGCAGTGCTGCACCGACCGCGGCCATTACGAATTTGCGCATATCGAACTCCTTGGTTGCGGAAACTCCGGCAGAGGGCCTGCTGATAGTCGGGCGGAAATATAGCGTCACCGGCCAAGCTCGCACAATCCCGATCTTTCCCGTGTTGCTAAGCTGATCATCCCAGTAATCCATGTAGTTTCTGATCAGTCGTGAGATGAAGCAGGCAAGGTGGGTTGAGTAATTCATTGGCCGGTATTGGTGCTGAGTGTGACTGCTTATAGTTCAGGGTCAATATTGTGTAAAAGGCCTGCCGCGGAAACATAGAGGTGAGTTCAGACGAATTTGCTTATTGCCCGGAGGAATGCCTCAACGAGAGACGGCGGCGCTTTCTCACACACGGCACTGGATTTTTCGCAGCAAATCGCCAATGATGCCCGTGTTTTATTATAATCTCTCCGGCGTTGGAGGTTTATGCTGCACCTCGCGTTTCTCCTGTCTGGGACGATCCTTCTCGGAGGTCCGGCGCCTTCCCGTGCCGCTGAGCCATTGCCTTCAGCCGAAGAAGTGGTTGTGCCCACAGTTTCGGGAAACATCGATTGGAATCCCCGCCAACTGCAGATCGGGCTGCCATGAAGCTCAAGCTGAGGAATTACAAGGCTTCTCTGGTCACGCTCGCAGCGATCGGGGTCCTTTCTATTTCTCTCACTTTCACAGTGTGGCGGCTGCTCGACGTAGAGCACGATACGCGAACCGGAGACAGCTACAGCAACCTCTGGGAGGTTTCCCAGACTCAGTTCGAGGCATCGATCACGGCTGAGGCCTTGGCCCGAGCTGCGATGGGAGAAGTCATTGCCAGTCCGGAACAGACGCCCAGCTTTCGTTTGGCGATCTTGATCAGCCGACTGTCGGTTCTTCTTGAGGGCGCTCAGAAGCAGCTGATCGTCAAAGTCGGGGCTTTTGAGAGCCTCAAAGAATTTCACCGGCAGCTCCTCGATGCTGAACCGCTCCTTGAAAATCCAATCGACGCGCAGACCGCAACGAGGCTGAGGGAGCAGGTTCACGATCTTGCCTACCAGCTGAGGAACGTCGCAAACCGGGCCATGTTGCTCAGCCATGAGGAGACTGCGGAGAAGCGCTCGTTGTATCTGCGCTACGTCTTCGAGAGCTTCGCTTACATCGTGGGCATAGCGATCAGCGCGGCGTTCCTGGTGATCCGTCTATTCAAAGGTGCGCAGGAGACGACGCAGGCGAAGCAGCTTCTCAAGCAGGAGCAGGAGCTCTCCGATCTGGTCATCAACAACATCAGCGATCAAGGCATCGTCATGTTCGATGCCCAGCTTCGATGCCTGCTCTGGAACCCTGGCATGGAAGACCTGCTGAACATAAAGCCGGACCGAGCCGTCGGACAGCACATGCAGGATGTCGATCCGCTTTTCGCCCAGGAGGAGGTGCTCGGGTCGCTCTTCCGGGCCACCGACGGAATGAGCTCGGTCTTCCAGCACGAGGCATCCTCACCCGACGGGCAGGAGCGATGCCTGGAGATCAACTGCTTTCCTGTCTCCATGGCGGAGCGCAAGCTGGGCATCGCCTTCATGCGCGACGTGACCGAGCAATGGCTGGCACGCAAGCAGGCCGAGCGCCAAAACTTCGATCTGGAGATCAAGGTGCTTCAGCGGACGGCAGCCCTGCGCCAAGCCGAGCGCCGCCTGATCGCGGCGATCAAATCCGCATCGGATGGATTTGCGGCCTTCGACTGGACGGGGAAGCTTCTCTTCGCCAATGAGCAGATCTGGGCTGCCGCTCCAGTCTCGCTGTGGTGCCAGGATGAGATGGGCCTCACCAGCTTTCTGCGCTGCTTCGCCATGTGCGAAGGCGCCGACATGCGGCTCGTGAACGCGCAATCTCCCTTCGAGGAGAT
>DASZBB010000098.1:0-15082 GCA_035944695.1 Microvirga sp.
CGGCAGGGCCCGGGCCGTGGCGCGCAGGTCCGACCGGCGGCGCTCCACGAGGCGAAGGGCCGCCTCCACAGGGCGCCGGGAAAGGTCGTTCACGGCGGCCATGAGCTCCACGCGCACCGGCACCACCATCTCGGCGGCGCCCGTGGGGGTCGGGGCTCGCATGTCGGCCGCATGGTCGATGAGGGTCCAATCGGTCTCGTGGCCGACCGCCGAGACGAGCGGGATGCCGCTCTCGGCCGCCGCCCGCACCACGATCTCCTCGTTGAAGCCCCACAGATCTTCGATGGATCCGCCCCCGCGGGCGACGATCAGAACGTCCGGCCGCGGGATCCGCCCGCCGGGCTCCAGCGCATTGAAGCCCCGGATGGCGGCGGCGACCTCCGCCGCACAGGTTTCGCCTTGCACGCGCACGGGCCACACCAGCACCCGGCGTGGGAAACGATCCTCCAGCCGATGGAGGATGTCGCGGATCACCGCGCCGGTCGGCGACGTGACGACGCCGATCACCTGCGGCAGGAAGGGCAGCCGGCGCTTGCGCCCCTGGGCGAAGAGCCCCTCGGCATTGAGCTTGCGGCGGCGCTCCTCGAGCAGCGCCATGAGCGCTCCTATGCCGGCCGGTTCGAGCGTCTCGATGACGATCTGGTACTTGGACGAGCCCGGGAAGGTGGTGATGCGCCCAGTCGCGATGACCTCCATCCCCTCCTCGGGGCGGATCTTGAGCTTGGCGAAAGCTCCTTTCCAGATCACCGCATCGATGCGGGCATTCTGATCTTTCAGGCAGAAATAGGCATGTCCCGAGGAATGGGGCCCACGGTAGCCGGACACCTCGCCCCGCAGGCGTACGTGGCCGAATGCATCCTCCAGGGTGCGCTTGAGGGCGCCTGCCAGGTCCGAAACCGACCATTCGGGAGCATTCGAGGGAGCTTTTGCTGCGAACATGACGTGAACCTAATCCCCCTGCCCCGGGCCTGCCAAGGACATCAACGCAACACGCCGTCACAATGGCAAACTATCCCCTGTGCATTTCGCCGCGCCCGCAAAACAGGTCTTGAACGCACACTTTCAAGACTAGGCGCAACAGCCCTTAGGCGCTAAGAGCGCAGGCGTCATCAGGGAGGGCTCAAGGCCATGAACATCCTTCTCATCGGATCGGGCGGACGCGAGCACGCATTGGCGAGAAGCCTCTCGGCAAGCCCTCTCTGCGACAAGCTTCTCGTCGCCCCAGGCAATCCCGGCACGGCGCAGCACGGCACCAATGTGGTGCTCGATGTGACGGACCATCGGGCCGTGATCGATCTGTGCCGGGTGATGCAGGTCGATTTCGTCGTGGTCGGTCCGGAGGCGCCCCTGGTGGCCGGTCTCGTGGACGATCTCTCGGCTGCAGGCATCAAGGCCTTCGGACCGAGCAAGGCCGCCGCCCAGCTCGAGGGCTCGAAGGCCTTCACCAAGGATCTCTGCGCGGAGTTCAACATCCCCACCGCCGCCTACAGGCGCTTCACCGACGCGGAGGCGGCCAAGACCTACGTTCGCAATTACGGCGTGCCGATCGTGGTGAAGGCGGACGGGCTTGCCGCCGGCAAAGGGGTGGTCGTTGCCGCGTCCTTCGAAGAGGCTGAGGAAGCCATTGACATGATGATCGGCGGCGGTTTGGGCGCAGCAGGAGCCGAGGTGGTAATCGAGGCTTTTCTCGAGGGCGAGGAGGCGAGCTTCTTCGCGCTCTGCGACGGGACGCACGCGATCCCCTTCGGTACGGCGCAGGACCACAAGCGCGTCTTCGACGGCGACAAGGGACCGAACACCGGCGGCATGGGCGCCTATTCGCCGGCTGCCGTGATGACGCCGGAGCTTCAGGCCCGCGCCATGCGTGAAATCATCGAGCCGACCCTGGCCGGCATGAAGGCACGCGGCATGCCCTATACCGGCATCCTTTATGCGGGATTGATGCTCACCAAGGACGGCCCTCAGCTCATCGAATACAATGCCCGCCTCGGCGACCCCGAAACCCAGGTTCTGCTGCCGCGCCTGACATCCGATCTGGCGACGGCTCTGCTCGCCGCTTGCGACGGTGTGCTGAACAGCATCTCGCTGCAATGGTCCGAACAGGCGGCGCTCACCGTCGTCATGGCGGCTCAAGGCTATCCGGGTGCGGTCGAGAAGGGTTCGGAAATCAGCGGCATCGCGAGGGCTGAAGAACTCGACGACGTCATCGTCTTTCATGCCGGCACGAAACGCGACGGCGACAGGATCGTTGCCAATGGCGGGCGCGTGCTCAACGTCACCGCATTGGGACGCACGATCTCGGACGCGCAAAGGAAGGCCTATGAGGCTGTTGCCAGGATCGAATGGCCGCAAGGCTTCTGCCGCAAGGATATCGGCTGGCGCGCAGTGGAACGCGAGCGGCGCGGAGTGGCGTCTGATTCCATCGGAGGATGACGAAACGGAAGTTTCTCCACTGATAGTTGTAACTCTTTTTTTTCCTAAGTTGCCTCATCCCTTTCGCAGGAGAATGCTCTAGCTTCTCAGCATTCTTTTTTGCAACCAGCGAGCGGCATCCATGAGCGACGATCTCTTTCCCGATTTCGAAAGCCACTGGATCGATACGGAGGTCGGGCGCATCTTCGCGCGCTCGAAAGGCAGCGGAAAGCCGCTCGTCCTGCTGCACGGTTTTCCTCAGACGCATGCCATGTGGCACCACCTCGCGCCGGCATTGGCGGAAACCCACAAGGTCGTCTGCATGGATCTGCGCGGTTATGGCTGGTCCGTTGCCCCCAAGGGCGATCCGAAGCACGAGACCTATTCCAAACGCGCCATGGGCCGAGACGTCGTTCAAGTGATGGAGGCGCTGGGACACGTTCATTTCGCCGTGGCTGGACACGACCGCGGAGCCCGCGTGGCCTACCGGCTCGCGCTCGACCATCCCGGTCGCGTGGAGCGGCTCGCCCTTCTCGACATCCTGCCGACCTACCACGTGTGGGAGCAGATGCGTGCCGGGACGATTCCGGAAGTCCACTGGGGTTATCTCTCACAAGCCTATCCGAAGCCGGAAGAAGAGATCGGGCGCGACCCGATTCCCTATTTCGAAGGCCTGATGCGGCAATGGTCGGCCGCGGGCGATCTCAGCGCCTTCGACCCTCGCGCACTGCACGCCTATTGGCAGAGCTGCAACGAACCCGGCCGCATCCATGCCTTCTGCGAGGATTATCGGGCCGGCGCCACCCGGGACATCGAGGCTGACGAAGCGGATCTTGCCGCCGGCAAGACGATCCAGTGCCCGACCTACGTGGTCTGGAGCGATTATTATCTCGTCAGCGGCCCTGTCGGCGACAGGAAGCAGCCGCTGGAAATCTGGCGCAGGAGTTTCGCTCCTGGAGCGACCGGCATCGGCGTGACGTCAGGACACTTCGTAGCGGAGGAAAATCCCAGCGCGACCTTGGAAGCCCTGCAGAGCTTCCTGCAGAGCTGAGATTCCGACTGGCGCCTGCTCCTGAGGAACTCGTCCGATCAGCGCACGTTCACCGCTGCAGACGGGATCCATTTCCATGACAAAGCGCGACCCAGACCAGCCGATCCCACCGACCGCGTCGTCCGAGACAGAGGTCCTCGCGCTTGCCGAAGAGGAAGTGCGACTCGGCAAGCGCATGGTGACAACGGGCAAGGTTCGCGTCCGCACTGTCGTAGATATCGAAACCGAGTTGGCGAAAGCGACGCTCACTGGCGAGACGGTCGAAGTGACACGCACGCCTGTCGACCGCATCGTGGATACGGCTCCCGGCATTCGTGTCGAAGACGATGTGACGATTATTCCTGTGATGGAAGAAGTTCTCATCGTCGAAAAGCGGCTTGTCCTGAAAGAGGAAGTCCGCATCCGCAGGGTTGCGACGACGGAAGACGTCGAAATTCCGGTTGAGCTTCGCAAGCAGCATGCCGTCATCGAACGCCTCCCCGCGAACGAGGACGACACGAACACCAATTCGTGAAACAGCACCCGCAAACAACGGTTTCGGGAACGAAGTCCTCAACCCGCTATTGGTAAGTCAGTGCGCGTGAAGCCGTGATGATCTTAGTAGCGCGGCAGCAGAGATCGAGCATCAGCCGGACTTGCAAACTGAACCGATCGTTTATCGATCGTCTCTGGAGATCTTCGTAATGGCCAAGACTGTAACCTGCCTCTATGGCAGCGACTCTCAAGCTTCTGCAGTCGCTCGCGAGCTGGAGCAATCCGGGATCTCGCAGGGAAAAATCTGCATGTTCACCAACTCAGGCAGCGATCGCTTCTGGGATGACGCCAACAGCTTCGACGAAAGCTCCGGCGGGTCGCATCACGATCGCGTCGAGAGGTACCTCGTCACCAACGGCGTGCCCCAAGACGATGCGCGCGCTTACGCCGAAGGCGTACATCGCGGCCACGCCCTCATCGCCGTGCGCTGTGATGATGACGAAGCGGACCGGGTGGTGGATATCCTCGATACCGACGATGTCCTCGACATCGACGAGCGACAGGATGCCTGGCGCTCCGAAGGCTGGAGCGATTACGGCTCGGGCGTCTCGGATATAGGCACAGGGGGCGCGACGACGTCCGCCGGCATGATGGGCGGCGCAGGTCTCGCGAGCGGCAGCGGCACGCGCGACAACGACGTCGCACAGGATCGGACCTATGCGGCGTCCGATGAGCGTATGAACCTCGGTTCCGACCTCGAGTCTGACCGGACCCGGCTTCACGGCAGCGACGTCGGCCGCGGCGACGAAGTGATCCCCGTCGCCGAGGAAGAACTGCATGTGGGCAAGCGCGAGGTCAGCCATGGCCGCGTGCGCATCCGCTCTCACGTGATCGAGCGCCCCGTGCAGGAGCAGGTGACCCTCTCCGAAGAACGCGTCGCTGTGGAGCGTCGTCCGGTTGAAGGCTCCATGCGGACCGGAGCGGTCGGCGACGACCTGTTCCAGGAGCGCACCATCGAGGTGGAGGAGCGGGCAGAGGAAGCCGTCGTCTCCAAGGAAGCCCGTGTCGTCGAAGAGGTCGTCGTGCGCAAGGAAGCCGACCAGCGCACCGAGACGATCTCCGACACCGTCCGCAAGACGGAGGTCGAGGTTGAGGACGAGCGTGGCAACACCGTGTCCCGCACGGGCACGACGGACACCGACCGCTAGGCGCTGATGAGAAGGCCCGGGGCAAAGCGCCCCGGGCTTTTCAAGCGCCTCTCACCGACGACCCTCGAAGAACCCTTTCAGCAGAGCCGCCGCCTCCCTTTCCCGGATTCCTCCGTAGACCTCAGGCGCATGGTGACAGGTGGGCTGGTCGAAGAAGCGCACCCCGCTGTCGACCGCGCCGCCCTTCGGATCATAGGCTGCATAATAAACGCGCCGGATGCGGGCGAAGGAAATGGCAGCCGCGCACATGGTGCAGGGCTCGAGCGTCACGTAAAGATCGCAGCCGGAAAGTCGCTCGTCGTCCAAAGCCTCGCAGGCACGCCGGATGGCGAGCATCTCCGCATGGGCCGAGGGATCGCGCAGCTCCCGAGGACGATTGCCCGCCATGGCGATGATCCGGCCCTCCTTGACGATGGCGGCTCCCACCGGCACCTCCCCGCGGGCGGCCGCGGCACGGGCCTCCTCGAAGGCCGCGCTCATGGGATCCAGCAGCCCCGGATCAAGCGGTTCATGATCGGCGTTATCCGTCAATCGGGTCGTTCCTCTTAGTTCTCGCTTCTCTGACCCTCCTCTGCTATCAGGCTCCGATGACCGACCGCAACGACGATAATCGCAGGGGCCGCCCCTCCGGACGCTCCGACCGCAGCCGCACTTCCGGGGACAAGCCCTTCCGCAAACCCCGCGAGGGCGGCGAGCGCCCCTTCCGCGCCCGAGGTGACGACGACCGCCCGCGCAAGCCCCGTGAGGGCGGCGACAGGCCCTTTCGCAACCGCGACGGCGATGAGCGCCCACGCCGCTTCGAGAGCGGAGACAAGAAGTTCTCCCGCCCCCGTGGCGAGGGTGGCGAAAAGCCTTTCCGCAGCCGTTCGGGCGACGAGCGTCCGCGCCGCTTCGATCGCGCCTCTGAGGATCGTCCGCGCCGCACCCGCGAGGATCGCCCCGAGGTGCAGGCCGAGCCGCAGGAGCCCACCGAGGACCGGATCGCCAAGGTCATCGCCCGTGCCGGCATCGCGTCCCGCCGCGACGCGGAGGTGCTGATCGCGGAAGGCCGCGTCACCCTCAATGGCAAGGTGCTGGAATCCCCAGCGGTCAACGTGACGGCCGCCGATAAGATCACCGTGGACGGCGAGCCCCTGCCGGCCAAGGAACGCACGCGCCTGTGGCTCTTCCACAAGCCGCGCGGCCTCGTGACCACGGCCCGTGACCCGGAGGGCCGCCCGACCGTGTTCGAGAATCTGCCCGAGGATCTGCCCCGCGTGGTGGCGGTCGGCCGGCTCGACATCAACACCGAAGGCCTGCTGCTGCTGACCAACGACGGCGGCCTTGCCCGCGTGATCGCCCATCCCGATACCGGCTGGCTGCGACGCTACAAGGTGCGCGCGCATGGCGAGATCAACCAGGCGGATCTCGACCGCTTGCGCGACGGCATCAGCATCGACGGCATCGATTACGGCCCCGTCGAGGCGCGTCTCGACCGGGTGCAGGGCGACAACGCGTGGATCACGATGGGTCTGCGCGAAGGCAAGAACCGCGAGATCAAGCGCATCCTCGAGCATCTCGGCGTGCAGGTGAACCGTCTGATCCGCGTGTCATTCGGTCCCTTCCAGCTCGGCGACCTCGAGGTGGGCCTCGTGGAAGAGGTGCGCACCAAGGTGCTGAAGGATCAGCTTGGGGACGCGCTTGCCGCCGAGGCCGGCGTCGATTTCGAAAGCCCGGTGCGCGAGCCCATCGCCCCCTTCGGCTCCCCGAAGACGCAGGATCGTGACGAGCGCGGCGAGCGTACCGCCCGCTTCGGCCGCGACCGGGACGAGGATCGTTCGCGTCGCCGCCGCACCGATGATGAGCGGCCGTCGCGCGGCCGCGGTGCCGACCGTTTCGAGCGCGAGGACGAGGAGCCCAGGAAACGCCCCTCCCGTCTCGATGTGAAGACGAGCGTGTGGCGCGCCGGCGAGACGGACGAGGATGCGCCGCGCCGGAAGGTTCCACGCCGCGGAGCCGATCCGAAGGAAGCGCGTACGGCCAGCGCCGAGCGCCAGCGCGAGCGTGTCGGCGCGATCGCGTCGAGGGAAGGCCGCAAGGTCGTGGTGGAGCGCCTCGTGCGCCAGCCTCAGGACGAGGAAGCGCCTGCTCCGCGCAGGGGCCGTGGCGCTGCCGCTGGCGAGGATCGCCCCCGCCGCGACGACCGCGATGCGGCTCCAGCCCGCCGCAGCCGCGAGGGCGGCGAACGCCCATCGCGCCGGGATGACGAGCGGCCACGGCGTCCAGCCGGAGACGGGCCCTTCCGTGCGCGCTCCGAAGGAGCCGAGGATCGTCCTCGCAGGCCGCAAGGCGAGCGCCCGTTCCGCTCCCGCGAGGGAGGCGACGACCGTCCGCGCAAGCCGCAGGGGGATCGTCCTTTCCGCGCCCGTGGTGACGATGACCGTCCCCGTCGCGGGCCTCCCCGGGGGGATGCGCCCTCGCGCGGCGGTCCGAGGGGCGGCGGCTTCAAGGGTGGTCCGAGAGGCGCATCCAAAGGTGGAGCCTCGAAGGGCGGCTTCAAAGGCGGCGGGTCCAAGGGCGGTCCGCGCGGCCGCCGTTGATGGGGGTTAAACCATGAGAATCGTGGGCGGGCGCTGGCGCGGCCGCTCGCTCAAGGGGCCGAGCTCGGACGCGATCCGCCCGACCTCGGACCGCCTGCGCGAGACGCTCTTCAACATCCTCCAGCACGGCTACGACGATCCCGTCGAGGGAGCGCGCGTGCTCGACCTCTTCGCCGGCACCGGCGCCCTGGGGCTGGAGGCGCTCTCGCGCGGCGCGGCCTTCGCGCTCTTCGTGGACGACGGCGCACAGTCCCGCGGCATCATCCGCGAGAACGTGGAAGCCCTCGGCATCGGCGGCGCCACCCGCCTCTTCCGCCGCGACGCCACCCGTATGGGCGACGCCGCGCCCAACGCGCCCTTCTCCGTGGTGTTCTGCGATCCGCCCTACGGCAAGGACTTGGCACCGAAAGCTCTCCGCTCCTGCGCCGAGGGCGGCTGGCTCACGCCCGATGCCCTCGTGATCGTGGAAGAGGCGCAGGGCGCCGAGGTCACGCTGCCCGAACGTTTCGAGGAAATCGAGCGGCGGGATTATGGGGAGACGAAGGTGGTGTTCGGGCGGTTCAGGGGGGGACGCCTATTCTGAGGCCGTTCGTGTTCCGCTCCGCTTTCGAATCCGAATACCCACAACAACGAAAGCTCCCCCCAGACAAAGCGAAGCGAGCCAGGGACCTGAGGTCAATCCTCCAAGCATGCTGAAGAAGCCTGACACCAGAATAAGAAACAACCCCATTCCTGCGATCAGCACGACTGCTAGGGCAGCCATGAAGGTCTCGAAGTATCGAGTTCTTACCTCTCGCATGATGACGATAGCAGCTGCCGCCAACAGAGCGCATAGAGCGCCGATGACCCCGTTGAATATTATTCCGGCCAGTCTGCTGGACAGCATCGTTCTATAACTTAGGATCTTTTCCCGAAAATTCGGATCCCGGCGCGCAAATCCCCAGCTTTCTGAACCATCCTCCAGCTCCCATAATCCGTCGCGTTCATCATCTGAACGGCTCGGGACAACTGGTCCTTGCTGAAAAGTCGAGGGATCAGGATCAAGGATTTCTCCGGCCGAGAAATCAAAGATGAGGCATCGTCCTTCATCAGAACAGTCGAGCGCCATCGAACGTGACTTATGGCTTCGTGCCAGCAAGCGTCCCTGCGCATCCAGGATGAGGACACGCACAGGATCAGGACCGAAAATCCCGTCTCCGTTCAAGAGCCTTGCCTCTCCCATCTCGCCGTTGGGAAGTCGGATCTTCTCGACCTGTGTGAAGTAAGGTCGGTGCGCGAAAGCCGGAGAAGCGCCCATGACAGCGGTGACGAGCATCAGAATGAAGGTAGCGATCTGCTTCATGAAGCAAGCGTAGCAATAATATATTGCTCAGTCATCTCGATGGACGGCGTCAGCATTTGCCCCATCATTGCCGGCCCGCTATACCGCTCGTCCCTGTTGGTCGCGTAGGAAAGGCTCATCATGAAAGCTGTCCTCTTCGAGCGGTTCGGTCAGCCGCCGCGGGTGCAGAACGTGCCGGATCCCACACCGTCGCCGGAAGGCGTGGTGATCAAGGTGGAAGCCACGGGCCTGTGCCGCAGTGACTGGCACGGCTGGATGGGCCACGATCCCGACGTGGTGCTGCCGCATGTGCCGGGGCACGAGCTCGCCGGTACGGTGCTCGCCACCGGGAGCCAGGTCACGCGCTGGAGGAAGGGCGATCGCGTCACGGTGCCGTTCGTCGGCGGCTGCGGCCATTGCCATGAATGCCATTCGGGCAACCATCAGGTCTGCGAGCAGCAGTTCCAGCCGGGCTTCACCGCCTGGGGATCCTTCGCCGAATATGTGGCGGTCGATTACGCCGACACCAACCTCGTGGCGCTGCCGGAGGAGCTCGACTTCGCCACCGCCGCGAGCCTCGGCTGCCGCTTTGTCACGTCGTTCCGCGCCATCGTCGACCAGGGCCGCGTGAAGCCCGGCGAATGGGTGGCCGTTCACGGCTGCGGCGGGGTGGGACTGTCCGCGATCATGATCGCGACCGCCATGGGGGCGAACGTGATCGCCGTCGATCTCACCGACGAGAAGCTCGCATTCGCAAAGGCGATGGGGGCCGGGGCGACGGTCAACGCGCGCGACGGGAAGGATGTGGTCGGTGCCGTGAAGGAGATCACCAAGGGCGGCGCTCATGTGTCCATCGATGCGCTGGGGCACCCGGCCACATGCTTCAATTCCATCGCGAACCTGCGTCGCCGAGGACGTCACGTGCAGGTCGGCCTGATGGTGGGCGAGCATGCCCGTGCATCGGTGCCGATGGCGCAGATCATCGCGCATGAGCTTGAGGTCTACGGCAGCCACGGCATGCAGGCCTTCCGCTACCAGGACATGATGGCCATGATCCGCACCGGCAAGCTCGCGCCGCAGAAGCTCGTCGGCAAGCACATCAGCCTCGACGAAGCGCCCGCCGCCCTCATGGCCATGGACCGGTTCGAGGGCCTCGGCATCAGCGTCATCACGCGCTTTGCGTGAGCAACTGGATTTAACACCCGTGCGACACAGGTAACAGCCTGTGCACGCCTGACGAAGAACCTGTCTCCGGAGGAACCCATGGCCTATCTGCCCGCCGACAACCGCTACGACGAGATGCGCTACAATCGGTGCGGCCGCAGCGGGCTGATGCTGCCGGCGATCTCGCTCGGCCTCTGGCACAATTTCGGCGAGGACAAGTCGGCCGCGACCGCGCGACAGATCTGCCGGACGGCCTTCGATCTCGGCGTCACGCATTTCGATCTCGCGAACAATTACGGCCCTCCCCCGGGCTCGGCCGAGACCCTGTTCGGCGAGATCCTGCGCAACGATTTCCACGGGCTGCGCGACGAGATGGTGATCTCCACCAAGGCGGGCTACCGCATGTGGCCCGGCCCCTATGGCGAATGGGGCAGCCGCAAATACCTCCTCTCCAGCCTCGACCAGAGCCTCAAACGTATGGGGCTCGACTATGTGGACATCTTCTATTCCCACCGGTTCGATCCGGACACGCCGCTGGAAGAGACCATGCTGGCCCTCGACTCCGCCGTGCGGCAGGGCAAGGCGCTCTATGTCGGCCTCTCGTCCTACAACAGCCAGCGCACCCGCGAGGCGCTGGCCATCCTGCGCGAGCTCAGGACGCCCTGCATCATCCATCAGCCGAGCTATTCCATGCTCAACCGCTGGATCGAGGAGGACGGGCTGCTCGACACGCTCGACGACCTCGGCATGGGCTCGATCGTGTTCTCGCCCTTGGCACAGGGCATGCTGACGACGAAGTATCTCAACGGCATTCCCGAAGAGAGCCGCGCCGCCCAGGGCAAGTCCCTGCGCACGAGCTTCCTCAACGAGGACAACATCGCCCGCATCCGCGGCCTGAACAGCATCGCCGAACGGCGCGGTCAGACCCTGGCCCAGATGGCTCTCGCCTGGGTCCTGCGCGGTGGGCGCGTCACCTCGGCACTCATCGGCGCGAGCCGCCCCGAGCAGGTCGTCGACTGCGTGGGGGCGCTCAAGAACCTCTCGTTCACGGCCGACGAGCTCGCCGAGATCGACCGTTACGCCGGCGAGGGCAACCTGAACATCTGGGCAGCCTCGGCCGAGCGGACGGGTCCGTCGCGATGATCCACGGGAAAAGCCTTAGCTTTTAGGCGAATACTCCTTCGGAGGGGCTTGAGAAGTCGGTTAACAAATGGTTAATGCCTAGCTTCATTGGCCATTTGACCTAAGGTCGCCTCCATGGTTCCCGTCACCGCCCTCGACAACCGTCGGCAAACTAGGCGCTTTCCCACGCATCACCCGGCAAAGATCATGCTGGGTCCTGAGGCGATGATCTCGTGCATGGTGAAGGACATCTCGACCGGCGGGGCCAGAATCGCGGTCAAGCGGCACATGGACCTGCCGGAATCCTTCGAGCTGTACATCGCCGCCCACGACCTGCAGGTCCGCCGCGCGCGGGTGTGCTGGCGCCACGGCGATTTCGCGGGCGTCGCATTCAGCGCCGAAGAAGCAGACATGACCCCGGCCGTCCATGACGACCAGGCGCTGCGGTTCGAGGATTGCCTCGATCAGGCCGCCATGCCGGCCCATCTTGCGTCGGCTCCGGCGCGCAAGGATCTCAAGCTCTACCGCACCACGGTCTGATCGGGCCCTGACCGGTCAGCCTGCCGCGCCGGTCAGGTGACCGGCGTGATGTCGATCTTGAACCACTTCTCGGACAGCTTCTTGATCGTCCCATCCGCCTTGGCAGCCGCGATCGCATCGTTGAACATGGCCTTCAGGTCGGTGTCTTCCTGACGCAAACCTGCACCGACGCCGGGACCCAGAAGGCCGCCGGTGATCGACGGGCCGACGAGCGCGAAGTCCTTGAACTCGGGCTTGCTCAGCGTTCCGCTCAAGGCTGTCGCATCCGCCAGCACCGCATCGATACGGCCGGCCGCGAGATCGAGGTCGTGCTGCTCAGTGGTCTTGTACTCACGGATCTCGGCGACATCCTTCAGGTACTTGTCGGCGAAGTTCGCGTGGATGGTTGAGGTCTGCACGCCGATGGTCTTGCCCTTCAGGAGCGGCTTCAGATCGGCAATGGCCTTTTCCGCGGCAGCCTGCTGCGTCGACAGATTGAACGCCTGCCCCGTCCCGGGCATCTTGGCGAGCGGGGAATCCTTGGGAACGAGGAAGCCGTTGGGACCGGCGGCATAGGGATTCGAGAAGTCGATGGTCTTCTTGCGCTCGTCGGTGATGCTCATGCCGGCCATGATGGCATCGTACTTCTTGGCCGTGAGCGCCGGGATGATGCCGTCCCAGTCCTGCGCCACGATCTCGCACTTCACCTTCATGCGGTTGCACAGGTCGTTTGCGAGATCGATCTCGAAGCCCTCGAGCTTGCCGCCCGCGCCCGTGAAGTTCCACGGGGCGTAAGCGCCTTCCGTGGCGATCTTGACGGTTTCCCACTTCCTGCCCTGCGCGAAGGCGCCGCCGACCGCCAGTGCGGCACCGAGAAGAGAGACACCAACGATTCTCGTGACCTTCATTGCCATTCTCCTGTTTCGAAGGGTTGGCCTGAGGTTAATTAGTGCTGCTTGTAACCGTTCGATGCCCGTCACGCCCATGTGATGACGGAGACCGATCACGTCGAGGCCGTACGGGACGGAACCGAGCTCAGCTTCAGCATCTCAGTGCAGTACCACGCCTTACAGGGAGAACGCTGATTCCCGGCGGCAGTGTTCCCTAGCGCCGCCCGAACAGGCGCTCGATATCCGTCAGCTTGAGTTCGACGTAGGTCGGCCGTCCGTGGTTGCATTGGCCGGAGAGCGGCGTGGCTTCCATCTCGCGCAGCAGGGCGTTCATCTCCTCGGGCCGCATGCGCCGTCCGGCCCGGATGGAACCGTGGCAGGACATGCGCGAGAGAACGGCGTCGAGCCGCTCCTCCAGCGGACTTGCCGCCCCCTGCCCCCATTCGGCGAGGGCATCCGCCACGTCCTGCACCAGCGCCTTGATGCGTCCGCCCGCAAGCGCGGAGGGCACCTCGCGCACGAGCAGAGCGCCATGGCCGAAGGGCTCGACCACGAGGCCGAGACACTCGAGGGAGGAGGCTTCCGCGAGCACGCGATCCGCATCCACAGGATCGAGATCGACCACCTCGGGGATCAGCAGCAATTGCCGGGCGATGCCGGAGGAGGCCCGCTCGCGCTTCAGTCGTTCGTAGACGAGGCGCTCATGGGCCGCGTGCTGATCGACGATGACGATGCCGTCCTGCGTCTGCGCGACGATGTAGGTGCCGTGGAGCTGCGCGCGGGCGGCTCCCAGAGGAGCCTCCTCCGCCTCGGGCTGAACCTCATGCATCGCCGCGCGGCTGTCGGCAGACGGAGCTGCAAGATCGGAAAGGCTCGCCTGCCGCTCCGCAAGGCCTGAGCCGGGCGCATAGGATCGCTCCGGCGCATCGAGCGGTGCCTGCCAATTGGCAAAAGCACCTGTCGGACGGATCGCGTGCGTGCGGTGCGGATAGGCCGGACGTGACGGCACCACACCCTGCGGGCGCAGGCTTTCCAACGTGCGGGTTCCGCCCGTGGAAGAGGCGCGGAAGGCATAGCGGGTGATCGCCTCCTTCAGCGCGCCCACCACGAAGCCGCGCACGAAGGCCGGATCGCGGAAGCGCACTTCGGTCTTGGCCGGATGCACGTTGACGTCCACCGCGCGCGGATCGAGGTCGATCATGATGGCGAGCACCGGGTGCCGGTCGGAGGCCATCACGTCGGCATAGGCGCCGCGCACGGCGCCGAGCAGCAGCTTGTCGCGCACGGGTCGCCCGTTGACCACGAAATGGATCGCCGCTCCGGTGCCGCGGTGATAGGTCGGCAGGCTCGCAAAGCCGGTGAGCCGCACGCCCTCGCGTTCGACGCCGATCGCCATGGCGTTCTCGTGGAACTCCGCTCCCAGCACCCGTGAGAGACGGCGCAGGAATCCATGCTCGCCGGGCTCCTCCGGCGGATAGGTGAAGGCGGTGAGGTGCTCGCCCGACAGGGTGAAGCGGATCGTGGGATGCGCGATGGCCAGGCGTTTGACGATCTCGGCCACCGCCTGCGCTTCCGAGCGGTCGCTTTTGAGGAACTTCAGGCGGGCCGGGGTGGCGGCGAACAGATCCGTCACTTCGACTCGGGTGCCCTTCGGCGCGGGCGCCGGGCGGACGGGACCTTTCACGCCCGCCTCCACGACGATGGACGATCCGGTCGCAGCCTCCGCCGTGCGGGTGACGATGGACAGGCGCGCGACGGCACCGATGGACGGCAGTGCTTCGCCACGGAAGCCGAGGGTGCTGATCGAAAACAGGTCCCCGTCCGGAAGCTTCGAGGTGGCGTGGCGCTCGACCGCCAGTTCGAGATCCTCCGGCGTCATGCCGCGGCCGTCATCGACGATGCGGATCAGGCGCCGCCCGCCGGCCTCGACCGTGATCTCGATGGAGGTCGCACCCGCATCGACCGCGTTCTCCACGAGCTCCTTCACGGCTGCCGCCGGGCGCTCGACGACCTCGCCCGCAGCGATGCGGTCGACGAGGATAGGATCGAGGCGGCGAACGTGCATGCGAGACGTCTGACCTTCAGATTCGAAGAGGAGAAGATAGGGGCTGAAGGCGGCGGAAACCAGAACGCGCGACGTTATTCCCCTGCTGTCTTCCGCCGTCATTCCGGACCGCGCCGATCTGGGATCGCGACCCAGGATGGACATACCGCTTACCGTCATCACTTCCCCGGACTTGATCCGGGGATCAGTGCCGGTGATCCCGGTCTGAGGGGCGCGGCGCCTCAAACAATCGCGATGGCCGGGACGAGCCTGGCCATGACGAGAGTGGTTGACGGAC
>DASZBB010000099.1:0-16341 GCA_035944695.1 Microvirga sp.
GGCGTGGCCACGCCGGCTTCCTTCAGCAGCGCCTGCGCCTTGGCCGAGTCGGGCTTGTAGCAGGCGAACCGGTTCACATCGAGCGCCCAGGACTTGAGGGCCGGCGACAGCGGGCCGCCGGGCACGCCGGCGCCGAAGAGCGCCGCGTCGACGATTTCCTGGCGGTTGATGGCGTAGTTCACCGCCTCGCGCACCTTCGGATTGTCGAAGGGCGGCTTCGAGACGTTCATGCCGATGAGCGTATAGGCGAGATCCATGGTTTCGGAGAGCTTGACGTTCGGCTTGCCCTTGAGCTGGAGCGCTGTGGCCGCATCGATGTTGGGCAGAAGGGCATATTGTCCGTTGCTCAGGCCCACCTGACGGGTGGCCGATTCCGGCACGATGTTGAACTTGAGGCCTGCGAGCTTCGGCATGCCCTTGTCCCAATATGCGTCGTTCTTGGTCAGGAGGATGAAGCCGTTCGGCTGCCATTCCTGGAACTTGAACGGGCCGGTGCCGACCGGTGCCTTCTGCAGGGCGTCCTTGTTCGCCTCCATGGCGCTCGGCACGACCGCAATGGTGGCAAGCGAGCTCAGGAGCGCGGAGGAGGGCTCCTTGAGCTTCAGCTCCACGGTCGTCGCGTCGACCGCATTGGCGCTGTCGATGGCGGACAGGCGGCTGGCCAGGGGAGAGGCGATGTCCTTGCTCAGCACGCGCTTGATCGTGGACACCACATCCTCGGCCTCCATGGCCGAGCCGTCGTGGAATTTCACGCCCGAACGCAGCTTGAAGGTATAGGTCTTGCCGTCCGCTGCAACGGTCCAGGATTCGGCGAGGCCCGGGATGATCTTCAGGTCCTTGTCGACGGCCGTGAGGCCCTCGTAGATGTTGCCGTTCACCACCATGAAGCTCGGAAAGGCGGTGATGAGATGCGGATCGAGGCCCGTGGGGCTGTTGTCCGCTCCGATCTCCAGAACCTGAGCCGAGGCGGAGGCCATCGCCGCCGCCACGAAACCTGCACCCAGAACGGTGCGCAGTGCTGACCTGACCATTGTCGTTATGTCTCCCTTGGAAGCCGCAGGGATTTATAGGCCATCACCGAGAACCTGTCATGGTCCAATCTCATACCACTCTGGACCGGTTCAGCGCCTGTGCTATGGTTTGCCGCAAGATCAGAGCACCCCGGAGCAGCCCATGTCGCAACGCCCCATCGTCAAAGCCGTCGGCGTGATCAGCGGCACGTCCATGGACGGCATCGACGTCTCCGTCGTGGAGACCGACGGCGACACCGTCGTGAGGCCAGGACCGGGGCGAACCTTCGCTTATCCGGAGGATCTGAGAAAAACCCTCCAGGCGCTCATTGCCGAGCCGGCGCGGGCACAAAGCGAACCGCTTCAGGATCTCGAGCATGGGGTGACGGATGCTCATATCGACGCCATCCAGCGCTTCATGACCGAATCCGGCATTTCCGCCAGGGACGTGGGCCTGATCGGCTTCCACGGCCAGACGGTCTATCACCGGCCGGAGATGCGGTTCACGCGCCAGCTCGGCCTCGGCGAAAGAGTGGCATCGGCGCTCGGCGTCGACACGGTCTATCGCTTCCGTCACGCGGACGTGGCCGCGGGCGGCGAAGGTGCGCCCTTCGTGCCGCTCTATCACCGCGCCTTGGCGAGCAAGCTCGCCCAGCCGGTCATGATCCTCAATCTCGGCGGCGTCGGGAACGTCACCTATATCGACGGTGACACCGTGATCGCGTTCGACACCGGCCCGGCAAGCGCGCTGCTCGATGATTTCGTCCTGCGCCGGCGCGGCTTGAGCTTCGACGAGAACGGACAGCTGGCCGCTTCCGGAAGGGCGGACGCGACGCTCGTCGCGGAGTTTATGAGCAATCCGTTCTTTGATCGTCCCGCTCCGAAATCCCTCGACCGCCAGGACTTCCACGCCCGTGCCAAGGGCGTGGAAGTCCTGTCCGACGCGGATGGCGCTGCGACGCTCGCGGAGTTCACGATCCAATCCGTCACCGCCTCCCTGCGCCACGTGCCGCGCGCACCGCAGCGCTGGCTCGTCACCGGCGGCGGTCGGCGCAATGCGCATTTCATGAAGCGCCTGCACGAGGAACTGATCGTGGCTGTCGATCCGGTCGAGACTGTCGGCTGGGACGGCGACTTTCTGGAGGCACAGGCCTTCGGCTACCTCGCCGTGCGTTCCACACTCGGACTTCCTTTAAGCCTTCCCACTACGACCGGCGTGCCGCATCCCATGCCGGGCGGCGAACTGCACCGCGCCGCGTGATCCCGCCATGACGCTGACCGCACTGATCGAACAGGCCTTCTCGCCTGCCGCCACATCCATTCGCGACGGCAACATTCCCGGAGCCGTGCTCGGTATCGTCACCGCCGACGGCGAGCGTGCCGTGCACTGGGCGGGTCATGCGCAGATCGAACCGGAGCGGGACCTGGTTTCCCGTGAAACATGGTTCGACCTCGCCTCGCTGACCAAGGTGATCTTCACGGCGACGCGCATCCTGCAGCTGGTGGAAGCGGGCAGAATCGCACTCGACGATCCTCTCATGACAGTCATCCCGGATCTGCGCCAATACGACATGAATGCCGCCGAGCGTCGCCTGACGTTTCGTCAATGCCTGGCGCACCAGACGCATCTGCCCGCCGTCGAGCCGCTCTACACCTACGGCCAGGATCCGAACACCCTGCGGGCCTTCATCCTGCAGCGCGTCTGGCAGCCTGGACCGCCGGTCTATTCCGACATCAACTTCATGCTGCTCGGCATCGCCATCGAGCGCATCACGGGGCGGGTGCTCATCGATCAGCCTCTGCCCGAGAAGTTCTCCTTTCGGCCCGATCCGAAGCTCTGCGCGGCGACGGAGAAGGACACTTGGCGCGGGCGCGTGATCCGCGGCGAAGTGCATGACGAGAACGCCTTCGCGCTCGGCGGCGCCTCGGGCCATGCGGGGCTGTTCGGCACGATCGACGGCGTGCTCGATTTCGCCCGTTCGCTCCTGGACGGCTCCGCCCTCTCGCCCGAGTCCATCAGGGCCATCCGCACGCGGGAATCGGAGAAGCGCACGGTGGGCTGGGAGGGCTTCTACCCCGGCTGGCACGGGGGCGATTCCTGCTCGCCCGAGACGATCGGTCATACGGGCTTCACGGGCACTGGTTTATGGCTCGATTTCGAACGCAGGCTCGCCTGGTCGCTGCTCACCAACCGCGTTCATCCGAGCCGCCACAAGGACAGCGGGATCCTCGGCTTGCGCCGTGCAACGGGCGAGCAGGTGATCGCGTTGTTCGACCGACGGTAGCCGCTTTAAGGATGCCAACAGAAACTTGGCCTTTTCCCGCGCCTGAACCCTCTGCGGGCCATTGTTGCGCCCCTCAACTGGTTCTATACTGGTCTGGAAGAAAGTTGGCAGAATGGCGACAGAACATTTCAGTACCCGCTACCAGGATCTCGACACCTGGCCGAGCCTCGACGTGCTCTCGGCCTTCTATGAGGGGCAGCTCTCGGCGGTGGCCGCCGTCAGGCCGTCGCTGCCGGCCATCGCGGCGGCGGCGGAAGAGGCGGTCAAGCGCCTGCGCCGCGGCGGGCGGCTCGTCTATGCGGGCGCCGGCACCTCGGGCCGCATCGGTGTCCAGGACGGAACGGAACTGCCGCCGACCTTCAACTGGCCGGACCACCGGGTGGTCTACCTGATTGCCGGCGGCACGGGAGCCATCATGCAGGCGGTGGAGAACGCCGAGGATTCGGTCGAGGAAGGCATCGCCGGAATCCGCAGCAACGCCATCGGCCCCGACGACGTGGTGATCGGCGTCGCGGCAAGCGGCCGGACGCCCTTCACCATCGCGGCGCTCAAGGAAGCGGCCTCCCGCGGTGCGCAGACGATCGGCATCTCCAACAACCCGGACACGCCCATTCTCGAGGCCTGCTCCCACCCGATCCTCGCCGATACCGGCGAGGAGGTGATCGCCGGCTCCACCCGCATGAAGGCCGGCACGGCCCAGAAGATCATCCTCAACCTGCTGTCGACCCTGATCATGGTGCGGCTCGACCGGGTCTATCGCGGCCTCATGGTCAACATGCGCGCGACCAATGCCAAGCTGCGCCGCCGCAGCGAGATCATGGTCGCGCAGATCACCGATTGCGACGATGCCACTGCCGTCGAGGCGATCCGTCAGGCGGACGGCGATCTGAAGACCGCCGTTCTCATTGCCCTGGGGGCCAGCGTCGCGGAAGCGCGCGCTGCGCTCGACCGAAACGGTGGCAATCTGCGTCAAGCCCTGGCAGATTTCTCCAAGTCTTCCTAGCAGGGACGACACGAGGGGCCAGCCGGTCGATCGGCTGAAACAAGAGGCGAAGAATCATGGGGCTGGGGCTTGGCATCGACGCGGGCGGCACCGCCACGCGCTGGCGGCTGGCGGATGCGAACGGCCGGTGCATGGCCCAGGGCTCCGTCGCACCCCTCACCGGCCATCTCTTCTCCGCCGCCGCCGAGGAGCGCGCCCGGCAGATCGTCCTCGACATGGCCCAGGCCGTCATGCGGCGGGGTCGTCCGGTCGGCATCATCGCGGGCATCACGGGGCTCACCCGCGACACGCCCGCGGAGGCGACCATGCGGGCCCTGTTCGCAGAAACCTTTGAGCTCTCCTCCGACAAGGTCTTCGTCGCCGAGGACATGTGGATCGCCTACCTGTCCTATTTTGTGCTTGGCGAAGGCATCCTGGTCTATAGCGGCACCGGCTCCATCGGCTATTACCTGTCCGAGGCCAAGGAGGTCATCCGGGTCGGCGGGCGCGGCAACCTGATCGACGATGGCGGCTCCGGCTTCTGGATCGCCCGCGAGGCCCTCAAGGCGGTCCTGCGTGCCGAGGAGGAAAGCCCGGGCTTAGGCTGGACGACGATTCTCGGCACCTGCCTCGCCAAGGCGCTGGGCGGCACCGACTGGAACATCGTGCGCTCCTTCGTCTATGGCGGCGATAGAGGCAAGATCGGCTCCCTCGCCCGAGCGGTGGGCGAAGCCGCCCAGGCCGGCGACGGCACCGCGCTCGACATCCTGGCAGAAGCGGGCGAGGAGCTGGCCCGTCTCGCCAATGCCCTCATCAAGCGCCTGGGTCCCCGGCCCGTGGCCCTGGTGGGCGGCTCCGCACGGCTTCACCCCGTCCTGTCCGAGGCCTTCCGGAAGGAGCTGGTGGCGCCCGTCGAGTTCGTCGCCACCGATCTGGACGCAGCCCTGACGGCGGCCCGCCTCGCCGCGACCCTCAACCGGGCGTGACGGACGGCCAGGCTCGCTAGCTTGGCCGGCAGCCTGGAAGACCTTGCCTAATCGGCCCCGCTCGTCCAAGACTTCAGCGGCGCAATCAGATCCAAGACGAAATTCCGATGCATGCTCTCTTTGTGGGCCAGACCTATATCGACGTGACCTTCCTGGCGGACGAGCTTCCGACGGGGGACGAGAAAACCGTTGCGCGGGATTATGCGATCTCCTTCGGCGGCAACGCGGTCACGGCCGCCTTCGCGTGCGCCAAGCTCGGGCTCGCGCCGGATCTCCTAACCTCGATCGCGGACGATTGGCTCGGTCGCATGTTCATCGACATGGCGGCGAAATACGGGATTTCGGTCCACCACCGAAAGGTCCACGAATCGTCCCTGTCCTTCATCATGCCCCGGGGCGGCAAGCGCGCCATCGTCCGCTGCCGCGACGACCATTACCTGCACCCGGTGCCGCCGCTGAACCTCCAGGGCTGCAAGGCCCTGCACCTCGACGGCCACCAGGCCGATGCGGCCATGCACTACGCCAAGATCTGCCGCGAATCCGGCATCCTCACCTCCCTCGACGGCGGCGGCCTGCGCTCCAACACCCACGAGCTCCTGGAATTCATCGACGTCGCCATCGTGGCCGAGCGGCTCTGCGAGCAGATGGACCTCACGCCGTCCGGCATGCTGGACTACCTCAAGAGCCGCGGCTGCAAGATCGGCGGCGTGACTCTCGGCGAGCGCGGCCTCGTCTGGTACGACGAGACCGGCCAGGAGAGCGTCCTGCCGGCGCTGAACGTGCCGGGCGAGAAGGTGGTCGACACCAACGGGGCTGGCGACATCTTCCACGGCGCCTATGTCTATTCCGCCATGGCCCGTCCCGACCTGCCCTGGCGCGAGCATTTCATCTTCGCCCGCGCGGCCTCGGCCCACGCCATCCAGCATCTCGGCAACGAGGCGAGCCTGCCGTCCATCGAGGATATCGCGCAGGTGCAGGAGCTCTACGGCGAGCGCAAGCTGGCGGCCTGAGCCGGTTCTCCCGATCAGGCCTGCGAGTCTGCGAGATCCAGCCTGCGCGAGATTCCGACAGCGTCCAGAAAGGCCTCGTCGTGGCTGACGATCAGCAAGGCGCCGTCATAGGCCCGCAGACCGGCCTCGACCGCTTCGATGGAATCGATGTCGAGGTGGTTCGTCGGCTCGTCGAGGATCAGCAGAGCCGGCGGCCTCGGCCCACCCAGCACGCAGGCGAGGCCCGCCCGCAGCATCTGCCCGCCGCTCAAATCTGAAACCGGTTGCAGCGCCGCATCGGCCCGGAACGTGAACCGGGCCAAGGCCGCCCGGCAGTCGTTTTCATTCGCATCCGGGTTGATGCGCCGGAAGTTGTCGCGGATAGACGCGGCACGATCGAGAAGGCTCACCTGCTGGTCGAACAGGGCGAAGTCCGTCATGATCCTCGCGCTGCCGCTGCAGGGCTGCAGCCGGCCCGTGATCAGGGCCAGCAAGGTGGTCTTGCCCGAGCCGTTCGGGCCGACGACGGCAACGCGCTCAGGCCCGGTGATGCTGAACGAGACATCGCGCAGAATCGGCTGCCCCGGTTCGTAGCCGACGCTTGCGGCCTCGACGGCAAGCACCATCCTGCCGGCCGGCAGATGCGTCGGAGGCAGCATCACGGAGAACGGCTGCAGGATCTCGATGCGCTCGCGCGCGGAAGCGGCGTCCTCGAAAGCCTGTACGCGGCGTCGCTCGGCGAGACGTGCGTTCCTGCCGCTCGTTTCCTCGCTGAGATTCTTCAGCCCGTTCATGAGGATGCGCGGCATGTCGCCCTTGGCGCGCTTTCTTTTGGCCACGCCATCCTTGCGCGCCTTCCGCTCGGCCGCCTCCTGTGTCTTCCGGCCGATCTCTGCGACGCGCTTCTCGGCATCGGCGAGGTCGCGCCGCGTCGCGGCCAGTTCCAACGCCTTGCGCTCGCGGTACCGGCTCCAGTTGCCGCCATAGCGCGCGGCGCCGAGCGAGGTCAGCTCGACGATGGCGTCCATGGTGTCGAGCAGCTCCCGGTCGTGGCTGACGACGATCGCGCCTCCCTGCCAGCCGGCGAGAAGGTCGATCACCGCCCCGCGCCCCTCCCGGTCGAGATTGTTCGTCGGCTCGTCGAGGAGCAGGAAGTCGGGCTCCGCGAAAACGAGCGCCGCGAGGCGGGCCCGCGTGCCCTGTCCGCCGGACAACGTCGAGAGAGGCGTGTTCGGATGGGCATTGAGGCCCACCCGCGCGAGTGCGGAGGCCATGCGGGATTCCAGCGTCCAGTCCGCGCCGGCCAGTTCCTCGGCCGTCGCTTCGCCGGCCTCGGCGCGGCGCAGCAGCGCCAGCGCATCGACGGACCCGAACAGGGACGCGACGGTCTCGATGGGGTCGACCTGAACAGTCTGGCGGAGACACCCCAGGGTGCCATGGACGGTGATGCTGCCGGAATGAGGCTGCAGCTCGCCGGCGATCAGCCTGAGGAGCGTGGTCTTGCCGACGCCGTTGCGGCCGACAAGTCCCGTCCGTTCCGGGCCGAAATTCAGATCGAGATCGGAAAGGAGCGCGTGGCCGTCAGGCGCGGACCATGAAAGGCGGGAGAGAGAGATCGAAGCAGGCATGATGATGGATGTTCCCGGTGGCAAGGCAGGTCGGCATTGCTGTCCGGTTGAAATCCATTGCGGCACACATCCTGTCGAAACGGACGCCTCTGGAGCGTCCGTTTCAGATATACAAAGGCCTGCACGCCGCTGCAAGTTCGCGGCGTGCAGGCCTTTGTAGGGGCTCAGAAATGCCGCGCTTCGTCCAAAGCAAGGGAGTGTCTCATGGCCTCTCTCTCGTCTTCACCGGCCTCGTGCCCGTGATCTCGATTGTTCAAGGCGCGGCGCCTTTCCAATCGGGATGGCCGTCCCCGGATCAAGTCCGGGGACGCCCATGACGTGAGAGCAATCAGGCCGCCTTCTTCTGGTAGTCCTTCACGTCCGAGAACTGGATCGCCTTGTAGCGGTCGACCTCGTACTGGAGGTTGAACATGTTCGGCGCCATGAACACGGGCGCATCGTCGAGATCCCGCGCCATGGAAGACAGGTGGCTGTCGATGAACTTGTCGAGCTCCTTGGGGTCGTCCGCCGTGATCCAGCGGCAGATGGAGAAGCGCGTCGGCTCGTAATCGATGGGCAGGCCGTATTCGGCTCCGAGGCGTTCTTTCAGCACGTCGAGCTGCAGGGCGCCGACCACGCCCACGATGGCGCCGGAGCCGTCCTGCGGCACGAAGAGCTGCACCACGCCCTCTTCTGCCATCTGCTGCAGCGCCTCGCGCAGCTTCTTGGCCTTCATGGCGTCCTGCAGCTTGATGCGGCGCAGGATTTCCGGCGCGAAGCTCGGCACGCCGCGGAAGACGATGTCCTCGCCTTCCGTCAGCGTGTCGCCGATGCGCAGCGTCCCATGATTCGGAATGCCGACCACGTCGCCGGCCCAGGCCTCGTCCGCGATGGCGCGATCCTGGGCGAAGAAGAATTGCGGCGCGTTCAGGCTCATGGGCTTGCCCGTGCGCACGAGCTTCACCTTCATGCCGCGCTGGAGTTTTCCTGAGCAGATGCGCATGAAGGCGATGCGGTCCCGGTGGTTCGGATCCATGTTGGCTTGGATCTTGAACACGAACCCCGACATTTTGGGCTCACCAGCTTCCACGAGGCGCTTGTCCGCCTCCTGGCCGCGCGGCGGCGGGGCATAGCTTGCGAGCGCGTCGATCAGGTCGCGCACGCCGAAATTGCGCAAGGCGGAGCCGAAGAACACCGGCGTGAGATGGCCTTCGCGGAAGGCCTGCAGATCGAAGGGCTTGCAGGCCTCCTGCGCCAGCATCACCTCTTCCTGCCAGGCAGATGCCTCTTCCGGCGGCAGCAGACTCACGAGTTTCGGATCGTCCGGGCCAGAGACCGGCATCGGCTCCTCGTCCGTGTCGATGCGGCGCACCACGTTGCGGTTGAGGTCGAAGGTGCCGGCGAAGCTCCTGCCCTGGCTGATCGGCCAGGTGACGGGCGCGGTGTCGAGCGCCAGCGTCTTTTCGATCTCGTCGAGCAGGTCGAAGGGATTGCGCGCCTCGCGGTCCATCTTGTTGATGAAGGTCACGATCGGGATGTCGCGCATCCGGCAGACTTCGAAGAGCTTGCGGGTGCGCGCCTCGATGCCCTTGGCCGCGTCGATCACCATGATGGCGGAATCGACTGCGGTCAGCGTGCGGTAGGTGTCCTCCGAGAAGTCCTCGTGGCCCGGCGTGTCGAGCAGGTTGAAGACGCAGCCGCCATATTCGAAGGTCATGACCGAGGTCACCACCGAAATACCGCGCTCCTTCTCGATGCCCATCCAGTCGGACCGGGTCGAGACGCGGTTCTTCTTGGCCTTCACCTCGCCGGCGAGCTGGATCGCGCCTCCGAACAGCAGGAGCTTTTCGGTGAGCGTGGTCTTGCCCGCGTCCGGGTGGGAGATGATCGCAAAGGTGCGGCGGCGGCCCACGGGGGCCGGAAGATCGGTCATGGCGGTCAAGGAATTCTCTGGGCACGAAGGTTAAGGGACAGAACGCCGCAGCGCCCTGCCCTTTCGCTGGGCTCTTCTCACCCCATATGGGGGTTTCCCGTCAACAACGAAAGGAGGTGATCCAGTGTCTCATTGTCATACCCTACGGTCCCCGGTTGCCGTGACCTGGATCTTGGCCTCTGCCGAGATTGGTGCGTAAGCACAAAAATGGCCGGCTCTAACGGGCCGTGGAACCGACAATGGAAAGGCCGCCCTGAGGGGCGGCCTTTCTTGTTCTTGAGTTGAATTCCCTAGGCCCCGAGCAGCTTGCCGGTCCGCTTCGCCTCGGTGCCGGCCACCTTGGCGAGCCGCATCCCCTGGGTGACGAAGCGCACGCCGATGCGGGCGAACATCACGCCGTCCGTCGGGGCCTGGGCCGGGCTCATGGCGCCGGTGAGCGGATCGATGATCTCGGCGATCACCTCACCCGCCCGCACCTTGGCTCCGACCTGCGTCTTGAACACCAGGATGCCGTTAGCCGGTGCCTGGACGGGCTCGGACGCCGCGAGCGGCGTTGCCCGGCACAGGGGTTCGGGAATTTCGGGCTCGTCGCCCGCAATGACGCCGCGCAGAGTCATGTAGTCGATCATGGCCGCCGCATCGGCCTGCCCCGTCTCGTGCGTCACGTCCTGCTCGCCGCGGAACTCAAGTGTCGTCGAATGGCAGGCGAAGGGGATCGGATGATCCGGGAACCGGTCGGCGAGTTCCGCCCAGGGGCGGCTGCAGGCCTCGTCGAAGGGCTCGTCGCCCGAGACATCGGCGATCAGATAGGCATGGGCGCCGAGGAGAGCCGAGAGCGGCGCGAACTCCTCCGCCGAGCGGGTATGGGTGTAGAGGTGCACCACCGCCTCGGAATCGCAGTGCAGGTCGAGCACAACATCGGCCTCCTGGGCGAGCCCCAGCAGAGCCTTCTTCATAACCTCGGCCGCATTCGACGGCTGCCAGGCTTCGAGCTCGGCCCGCAGGGCCTCCCGGATCAACCGGACATTCGCCGCCCCGTCCTTCGTGAGCCTGCCCTCGATCCGCTCGGCGACCTTGGGCACGAGGTGAGGATAACCCCGGTTGAAGTTGATCCCGTCGGCGAGGTGAAAGCGGCCGATATGATCACCCATCACCCGCTGGGCGAGACCGATGGGATTGGCGGAGGGCACGAGGATGATCTCGCCCTTGATCCTGCCCTCGACCTCAAGCGCGGTCAGGCGCTCGCGCAGGTGATGGGCAGCGATCATGCCCGGGATCTCGTCCGCATGGAGCGAGGCCTGGATGTAAATGCGGGGGCGGGCGCCCTCCGGGCCGAAGCGCTGGACCGTCAGCGACAGGTTCGCTCCGGGCGCGAGGGGGGACAGGGCAATCTGTTCTATTCTCATGACTCAACAATCGGTGGCAGGCATGGGAGCGATACGGCTCCCATGGTTCAGGCAGGTCCTGTCAGGTAGCCTGCCACCCCTGCGATTGGAAGACGAAACGCTGCGGGTCCGACACGATGGCGGCCAGTCCCTCCAGGGCCGGCTCCGGATTGACGATGGCATAGACCGGCACCTTCCTGGCCCAATCGTCGTGCGGCGCCTTGCGGTCGAAAGCTTCGCGGAAATCGCCCGCCTGGAGGATGTCGATCATGCGGGGCGCGATGCCGCCGGCGATGAAGACGCCGCCGGAGGATTCGAAGGTCAGCGCCAGGTCGCCGGCGAAACGCCCGAGAAAGCGGGCGAAATGCGTCAGCGCATCCTTGGCCAGGGCATCGCCCTCGCGGGCCGCCGCCAGAACGTCGTTGGGGATCGTGAAGGGACAATCCACGCAGCGATGGGCGGCGAGCGCCTTGGCGATGCGGAACAGGCCGGGGCCAGACAAGACAACCTCTCCGGAGATGCGTCCGCCGACCCGTTCCAGATGCGGCCAGATGGCGGTCTCCTCATCGTTCGTCGGACCGAATTCCATGTGGCCCGCCTCGGTCGCGAGGATCGCCAGACGATCCTCGACGGGAACGAGAGCCCCTGCCCCGAGGCCGGTCCCGGGGCCGAGCACGACGCGCGCGCCGGGCTTGGGCGGCGGGAACGTGCCGAGAGGCGCGAGATCGCCCCGGGTCTCGTCGAGCACCTCCACGGAGGCGGCGACGGGGGTGTAGTCGTTGACGAGGGTCACGCGCTCAAGATCGAGCGCCTTTCCGATGGCTTCGGCGTCGATCACCCAATGGGCGTTGGTGAGGCGGATCGCGGGAGCATCCACCCGGGTCGCCACCGCGATGATGGCGGAGCGGGGCGCGGGCCCCTCATAGGCTTCCAGTGCAATCCTGATCGCTCCGACCGGATCGGGCGTCTGCGCCGTTAGGGCCCGCGGCAGCAGCCGGACGGCCGTTCCGGGCGCGGGCAGCACGGCGAAGCGGGCGTTGGTGCCGCCGATATCCCCGAGCAGAACAGGAAATGCGAACATCGAAACCTATCGTCCTTTCTGCCCCATCGAGCACCCAGCGGCCGCGATCAGAACGCTTCCTCCCAGCTCCGGCTCAGGCGCACGGCGGAGTTGATGAGCCCGACCATGGAATAAGTCTGGGGGAAGTTCCCCCACAGCTCGCCGGTCGTGAAGTCCGCATCCTCGGAGAAGAGCCCGAATGAATTGCGCAAACTCAGGATGTGCTCGAAGAGTTCCTTCGCCTCGTCCTTGCGCCCGATGGCGTTCAGGGCATCCACGTACCAGAACCCGCAGATCATGAAAGCCGTATGCATGAGGCCGAAATCGTCTTCCACATCATAACGCAGGAGAAGATCGCCCCGCCGCAGCTTCGCGCCCACGGCCTCGACGGTGGCGATAAAGCGCGGATCGTCGGCCTTCACGAAATCGAGTTCTGCCAGGAGCAGGAGCGTCGCGTCGAGATCCTCGCCGTCGAAGGACGACACGAAGGTGCCCCTCTCGGAATTGTAGGCGCGCTCGTCGATCACTCGGTGCATGCGATCGGCATTCTCGCGCCAGAACGCGGCCCGATCCTCGCGGCCCATGGCCTCGGCGATCTTGATGAGCCGGTCGCAGGCCGCCCAGCACATGACGCTAGGGAAGGTATGGACGGCCGCCTTGGTGCGCAGCTCCCAGGGGCCGGCATCGGGCTGGTCGAAGACTTCGATCGCCCGGTGCCCCAGCTTTTCCAGATGGGCGAACAGGGCCCGGTTGCCGGTGCGGATCAGGCGCTTGTCGAGGAAGGCGTGAACGGAGGCCAGGACGACGCTCCCATAGGCGTCGTTCTGGATCTGGGTATAGGCCGCGTTGCCCACCCGCACGGGACCCATGCCGCGGTAGCCCGCGAGGGCCGTCGCCTCGCGCTCCTCCAGATCAGGCGAGCGCGTGATGCTGAAGAGTGGAGGCATGTCCTTCTGGTCGGGGATGGCCTCCATGTCATCGACGATGTTGGTGATGTAGGTGAGGTATTCCTCCATCGTCTTGGTGGTGCCGAGTCGGTTGAGGGCCTGGATGACGAAATAGGCGTCCCGCAGCCAGCAATAGCGGTAGTCCCAGTTGCGCTTGGTGTGCGGGGCTTCCGGCACCGAGGTGGTGAGCGCCGCCACGATGGCGCCCGTTTCCTCGTAATTGCACAGCTTGAGCGTGATGGCGGCGCGGATCACCGCCTCCTGCCAGTCGAAGGGAATGGAGAGCGAGCGCACCCAGTCGCGCCAGAAATCGACCGTGCTGTCGAGGAAGGCGCGGGCGGTGGAATCCGTCTCGGACCGGAGCGGCTCGTCCTCGCCGAAGAAGAACGACAGGGGCCGATCCACCACGAAGGGCCGCTCGTCCTGGATGTAGGAAACGGAGGCGTCCGTGGTGAGCCGCAGCGAATAGGCCGGCCCGACGAAGCGCAGATGATTGCTGCCGCGGGTCAGGTTCGGCGGGCAGCTGCCCCAGTCGTAGTGGGGCCGCAGCCGCACGCGGATACGCGGGCGGCCCTTCACCGGTTGAACCCGGCGGATCAGCATCGGCGGGCGGAAGGTGCGGTCATAATGCTTGAAGCGCGGCGCGAAATCCGTGACCTCAAGGATGTTGCCGAAGGAATCAGTCATGCGAGAAACGAGAACCGCCGTGTTCTCCAGATAGGATTGCTCGCAGCTGACCATGCCGACCATGTCGATGGCGAAGACACCCTTCTGATCCGCATCGGTCTGGCCCTCGGGACTGTCGAGCAGGGCCGAAAAGACCGGGTCGCCGTCGAAGCGAGGAAAGCAGCTCCAGACGATCTGCGCGCGGCGATCCACCAGGGCCGAGATCGTGCAATTGCCGATAACGGCAAGATCTAGCGAACTCATGTCAGCAATCATCCCCTTTAAAAGGCAGAATTCCTTCGAAAGCCCACGTGGACAGGCAATGTCGCAAATCCGCAGGCGTTCCAAGGCGAACCTTGGCAATGGTTTCTCCCGCGCCGATGCGCACGGACAAGCCGCCATGCGCATTCACGGTCTTGAATCCGTTCTCGTCGGTCAGGTCGTCGCCGACGAAGATCGGACGCCGCCCCTTATAGGGTGCTTCCTGGAGAAATCTCTCGATCACTTTCCCCTTCCCGGCCGCCGAGGGGAGGATTTCCGCCACAGCTTTCCCGTGTTGAACACGGTAATCGGCCCCCAATGCTTCGACAGCGGCGTAGGCGGTGGCGAGGGCGAATTCCTTTTCGTGGGGAGCCAGCCGCCAGTGAACGGCGACCGAGCAGCCCTTGTCCTCGATCAGGACGCCCTCCTTGTCCGCGACGATCCTGTTCAGGCGCTCGACGGCCTGACGCAGGGCCGGATGCTCATCGGGATCGCACATGGAGAGCTGCCCGGCGATGCGGTGCTCGAGCCCATGCAAGCCCGCCATGTCGAATTCGTGGGGCACGAAGCGCCCGTCGAGGAATTCGACGGGGCGTCCGCTGATGATCGCGAGCGCACCGCCCAGCCGATCCTGCAGCCTGGTCAGGACGTCCGGCAGATCCGGGTCCACGGCGACCGCATCCGGGCGCTCGACGATATCCACGAGGGTGCCGTCGAAATCGAGAAAGAGAGCATAATCTTCGTTCACGTCGGACATCGGGCTTTGCCCTGCAGGAGCTTCACGCATTGGCCGGTGCAAGCCTCCGCCCCTTCGCGATCAGCCTTCTGATCCGCTGCTGCTTGCGCAGCCGGGCGGCGGCGAGCAGCATCTGGCCCGCCCACCGGTAGACGTTGCGCTCCTTGACCTGATCGCGCATCAGCCGCATTCGCTCCCGCTGCTCGTTCTGCGACATGGTCAGCGCGCGGTTGATGGCCTCGCCCATGGCGTGGGCATTGTAGGGATTCACGATCAGCGCTTCGGACAATTCGCGGGAGGCGCCCGCGAAAGCCGAGAGGATGAGAACGCCCTGCTCGTCGTCCCGTGCCGCCACGAATTCCTTGGCCACGAGATTCATGCCGTCGTGCAGGCTCGACACGATGCACAGATCCGCGGCCCGGAAGAGTTCGAAAACCTGGTCGGGTTCATGGTGGCGGATGAGGAGCTTGATGGGCTCATAACCGTCGCCGCCATGCTTCTGGTTGATCTCGTGCGCCAAGGATTCGGCCTCTTCCTGCAGCTGGCGGTAGTTGGACAGCTTGCTTCTGGTAGGCGCGGCCACCTGAACGAAAGCAAAATTGCCCCGCCACTCCGGATGCTCCGCCAGTAAGGCGTCGATGGCCTGCATGCGGTCGAGAATGCCTTTGGTATAGTCGAACCGCTCGATGCCGACGCCGATCCGCATGTCCGGGGACAACCCCAGACGTTCGCGGACGATCCTGCGGCATTCCTCCACGGGCTTCTGGCCTTCCATGGCTGTGGGCGGCCATTCGATGGAGATGGGATAGGGCCGGATCAGGGTTTCCTCGCCGCCGAAGAACACCGAGTCCTTCTCCCTGTCGATGCGGCTTTCCACGTAGGAATCGACCGCATCCAGGAAGTTGTTGCAATGCGCCTGGGTGTGGAAGCCGAGGATCGAGGAGCCCAGGAGGCCGTCGATGATCTCCTCGCGCCAAGGGCAGATGCCGAAGGTTTCCGCATTCGGCCACGGAATGTGCCAGAAGGTCACGATGGTCGCCCGGGGAAGCCGGTCGCGGATCATGCGCGGCAGAAGCGCGAAATGGTAATCCTGCACGAGAATGATCGGGTCTTCGCGCTTCGCCTCGGCCACGATCGCCTCGGCGAACTTCTCGTTGACCGACCGGTAGAGCTGCCAATCCGCCTCCCGGAAGATCGGCCGCACGAAGGCGATGTGGCAGAGCGGCCAGAGGCCTTCGTTGGCGGCCCCGTAATAATACCCGTCCTGCTCCTCCTCCGAGAGCCAGACGCGGCGTAGGGTATAGGAGGGATGATTCGGCGGCACGGGCACCCGGTCGTTGGCATCGACGGTCTCCCGGTCCGCCGTGCCGCTGCCATGGGCCACCCAGGTGCCGCCGCAGGCGCGCACCACCGGCTCCAGGGCGGAGACGAGACCGCTTGCCGGGATCTGCAGGGAGATCTCGCCGGTGTCGGTCCGGTTATGGATGTACGGCT
>DASZBB010000100.1:0-4785 GCA_035944695.1 Microvirga sp.
AACGCTATTTCGAGCCCTATATCCGCACCGCCGTGGAGCGGGATGTCGGCTTCATCCTCGACACGCCCACCTGGCGGGCCAACACGGATTGGGCCGCGAAGCTCGATGTCCCGCCTGCCGAACTGGCGAGCGTGAACGAAGAGGCCGTGCGGTGGGCCTCCCGCCTGCGCGATCGGCTCTCCGACACACGGGATCGTATCCTGATCAACGGTGTCGTCGGCCCGCGAGGAGACGGCTATCGGCCGGACGCGCAGATGAGCGTCGAGGTGGCGCAGGCCTATCACGCGCCGCAGATGGAAGCCTTCCGCGAGGGCGGAGCCGACATGGTCAGCGCCGTCACCATGAACTACGCCGAGGAGGCCATCGGCATCGCGCGGGCCGCGGAGGCGCTCGGCCTGCCGGTGGTGATCTCGTTCACCGTCGAGACGGACGGCAGGCTCGCTTCCGGCGAGACGCTCCTATCCGCCATCGAGCGGGCGGACCGCGAGACCGGCCATGCGCCGGCCTATTACATGATCAACTGCGCGCACCCGAGCCACTTCGACGGCATCCTGTCGGAGCGCGATGGATGGGTTCGGCGTATCCGGGGGCTTCGCGCCAATGCCTCGGCCAAGAGCCATGCCGAGCTCGACGAAGCCACCGAGCTCGACCCGGGCGATCCCGACGACCTCGCCGGGCGCTATCGCGGGCTGCGGGAGCGCATGACGCAGTTGTCCGTGCTCGGGGGATGCTGCGGCACCGACCACCGCCATATCGCGGCGATCTGCGAGGCCTGCGTCCCGGCGTCAAGCCGTGCCGCGTGAGGAGGGCTCGCTCTCGCCTTTGTGCCGGTCCCAGGGCCAGCGCCCCTCGATCTCGACTTCCAGCGAGAAGCTGAGGAAGGTCCGGATGAGGACGATGCCGCCGAGGATCAGGAGGCTCTGGAGCGACGGCTCGATGGCCACCGTGTTGATGATGTCGGCGGCGACGAGGAACTCGAGCCCGAGCAGGATGGCGCGGCCCAGATTGGAGCGGTAGAGGTTGAACGCCTCCGATCCCGAGCGGCGCTGCAGAACCTGCCAGAGGACCGCGAGGCTCGATCCGAGGATGCCGAGGACGATGATGGCGATCCCGCCGACCTCGATGGCGCGCGTCGTCAGTTTGAGCGCCGAGAAAAACCATTCGTCCATGAGCGATCCTTGAGCTTCATGGACATAGATTCATAGGACAGGGAGGCGAAGGCTCCAGCGGCACGGGCCGAGAAAAGCAGCCGCTAGAGCTTCCACGTCATGGCCGGCACAAGGCCGGCCATGACGCCGAGGGTCGGTAGACGTCTCAAGCCAGCCTCGCAAAGGGATCAAGTGAAGCCGGGTTTGCTCGGCAGCCCCATGCGCTTAAACATCATCACCACCGGGCACATCCCCGTGAAGGAGGCCTGCACCAGATGGGCGCCGAGAATTCCGGTGAGCCAGAGCCAGTTGATGTTCACATAGACGGCGAGCAGGACGCTGACGATGATGAGCCCGCCGACGGTCAGAAGGATCGCACGCTCGACTGTCATGACCAGGCCTCCAAGAGAGACCGGACGATCTTACCTCAAGCCTGGCGGGGGCAAAAGAAAAAGGGCCAGCCTAAGGCCGGCCCTTTTGATCTATATGCCGTTGTCTCAGTAAGCCGAGGACACCCGCATTTCATCCTCCACATCGAACAGACGCTGGCCCTGGAGCACGACCACGGGCGAGCCGACCGGCACGCGGTTGTAGAGATCGATGATGTCCTGGTTGAACAGGCGGATGCAGCCGCTGGACACTGACTGGCCGATCGACCAGGGCTCCGTGGTGCCATGGATGCGGTACATGGTATCGCGGCCGCCGTCGTAGAGATAAAGGGCGCGCGCGCCGAGCGGATTGTCCAGGCCGCCGGCCATGCCTCCGGCCCACTTGGCATTGCGCTCGGGCTCCCGCCGGATCATGGCGGCGGTCGGCGTCCAGCTCGGCCACATGGCCTTGCGGCCGACCCGGGCTCGACCACCCCAGGCAAGGCCTTCCTTGCCGACGCCGATGCCGTAGCGGATCGCCCGGCCGCCCTCGCGCACGAGATAGAGATAGCGGGCCGCGGTATCGACCACGATCGTGCCAGGCTCCTCGCGGCCGTAATAGGCGACCTCCCGGCGCAGGAAGCGCGGATCGACCTCGGAGATGTCGGTGGCCGGCAGCGGATGCGGCTCGTCGGGCCGGGGTCCGTACATGGCGGCATAAGCGGGATCGATGCGGCGCACGGCTTGCTGCGGTGGCGCCTGGGTCGAGACGCAGGCTGCCAGGGCCATTGGAAGAAGAACCGCCAGGAAGCGGATCGCGTTTTTCAACGGTGACGGGCTCGAAGCCAGAGCGGCGAACATCAGTGGGGGGACCTGCAGTTTCTGTTTTTGGGGTTCATCTGCCGATGGTTGGGAGCGGCAGCGTTACTCATGAAGAGACATAGCCTAGCGGGTGACGACAAGGTGGATCTCACATGGCGAAAATGTGGCAAAGGTTCACTGTTGTTTGCAAGACACAGTATTTTGAACGGTGCGATCCATTTGGTTTGCAACGGGTTAACTCTTTGGTCGGGTCCGTTAAGGTTTTTGTCCCAATTCGACCATCGAGCGAGCGTTCTTCATGCAGCCCGTACCTATTCGGATGCTCACAATCTGCGGCATCTCGGAATTGCCGGATCAGCGCGACCGGTCCGTGACGCACGTCCTGTCCATCCTCGACCCGGATCATCCCGACCCGGAGGCGTTCGGCGCCTACGATCCGCATCACAGAACGATCCTGCGCTTCCACGACATCATCGATCCGGTGCCCGGCATGATCCTGCCCACGCCGAAGGACGTGGAGGCGGTCCTTCAGTTCGGAGCCGAGGTGGCGAGGGGAGGGGCCGAACATGCGGAGGGTCACCTGCTCGTCCATTGCCACATGGGCGTCTCGCGCTCGACCGCCGCGATGCTGACCCTCATGGCCCAGACCAACCCGCACGAGAGCGAGGACGTCTTGTTCGAGCGGCTGGCGGAAATCCGTCCCCAGGCTTGGCCGAATTCCCTCATGGTCGACTTCGCGGACGAACTCCTGTCGCGCAGCGGGCGGCTCACCGATGCGCTGCGGCGGCATTACGGGCGCCAGATCCGGCGAATGCCGAACTACGTCCAGCTGATGCACGATCTCGGCCGCGGCCGCGAGGTCGAGATGGCGGCGTGAAGGAGCTGTGCTCGGAACTCGCGGGTTTTCTCAGCCATCGGCCCGACACTCTTTCTCCCGTCATCACCGGGCTTGTCCCGGTGATCCCGATCAGAGTGGCGCGGCGCTTCACACAAGCGAGATGGCCGGCACAAGGCCGGCCATGACGTATGAGGGGACGATATCCAGGTTTTTCGACGGCCTGCTTAACGCACGGACCCCTTTCCCAGCGCGCCGAATTTCGCATCCGGCTTCACCGAAGGAGCCGCAGCCTCGTCGTTCGCCAGCTCTTCGATGATCGGGCAATGGGGCCGGGAATCGCCGTGGCAGTTCATGGCGAGATGCTTCAGGGTCGAGGCCATCTCCTGCAATTCCCGGATCTTGCGCTCGAGCACGCCGACATGGTCGAGCGCGATGGCCTTCACGTCCTTGCTCGCCCGCTCGCGGTCCTGCCAGAGCGAGACGAGATCCGCGATCTGTTCGACCGAAAATCCGAGATCCCGCGCGCGTCGGATGAAGCGCAGGGTGTGCACGTCGTGATCGGAATAGACCCGGTATCCGGATTCCGTGCGCACCGTCTTCGGGATCAGCCCGATGGATTCGTAATAGCGGATCATCTTGGCCGAGACGCCCGAGGCCGCGGCTGCCTGTCCGATATTCATGCGACACCTTCGACGGATTGGGAGTGAGCGGCGGCCTGCCCCGACGCGACGGGCGCCTCGAAGCCCCGCAGGCGCAGGGCATTGCCGAGGACGAAGACGCTGGACAGCGCCATGGCGCCGGCCGCGAAGATCGGCGACAGGAGGGTGCCGTCGACGGGGTAGAGCACGCCCGCGGCCACCGGGATCAGCAGCACGTTGTAGGCGAAGGCCCAGAACAGGTTCTGCCGGATGTTGCGGATGGTCGCCTTCGACAGGGCGATGGCATTGACCACGCCGCGCAGGTCGCCGGACATGAGCACCACGTCGGCGCTCTCAATGGCGATGTCCGTGCCCGTGCCGATGGCGAAGCCGATATCCGCCTCCGCCAGAGCGGGCGCATCGTTGATGCCGTCACCCACGAAGGCAATGCTGCCGTGCTGCCGGCGCAGGCGCTTGACCACCTCGACCTTGCCGTCGGGCAGAACCTCGGCCACCACCTCGTCGATCCCGATGCGCCTCGCGATGGCCTCGGCGGTCCTGCGGTTGTCGCCGGTGACCATGGCGACCTTCAGCCCGAGCGCATGGAGCGCCGCGACGGCTTCCGGGGTCGAGGGCTTGATCGGGTCCGCGACCGCCACGATGGCCGCGAGCTTGCCGTCGATGGCGGCATAAAGCGGGCTCTTGCCCTCGGCGCCCAGGCGGGCTGCAATGTCGGCGAAGCCGGAGATGGAGACGTCGAGCTTCGTCATGAACCGGTCCGCTCCCACGGCCACCCTCCGGCCCTCGACCGAAGCCGAGACGCCGAAGCCCGGCACGGCCTCGAAATTCTCGGTCGCCGGCAGGGCCAGTCCCTGCCGCTCGGCGGCCGCCACGATGGCCTGGGCGATCGGGTGCTCGGAGCGGCTTTCCACAGCCGCGACCAGCCGCAGGGCCTCGGCCTCGGAGACGCC
>DASZBB010000101.1:0-3395 GCA_035944695.1 Microvirga sp.
GGCCTCGAAGGCTTGAGCGGGCGCTCCCGCGGGGCGAGGCTGAGCACCAGATAGCCCGCGAGCGCCGAAAGGGCCGAGCCCATGAGCACCCCGATCTTGGTGGCATCCCCCAGTTCCGGCTGGTTCGGGAAGGCAAGCGCCCCGATGAACAGGCTCATGGTGAAGCCGATGCCGCAGAGCAGGGCGACGCCGTAGCATTGGGCGCGGGTGGCGCCGGCCGGTACATCGGCGAAGCCGAGATGGATAGCCGCGTAGGAGAAGGCATAGACGCCGACCTGCTTGCCGATGAAGAGGCCCATGGCGATGCCCAGCGGCAAGGGGCTCAGGAGGGAGTCGAACGACAACCCGGAGAGGGATACGCCCGCATTGGCGAAGCCGAAGATCGGGATGATGGCGAAGGCCACCCAGGGCTGCAGGGCGTGCTCCAGCCGATGCAGGGGCGAATCCTCGGCCCTGGTCTTCTTCGGCTCGGCCTGTAGCGGGATCGTCAGAGCGAGCGCGACGCCCGCGAGCGTGGCGTGGATGCCGGATTTCAGCACGAACACCCACAGCACCGCACCGACGACGAGATAGGGCACGAGCGCCGTCACGTTGAACCGGTTGAAGGCAACGAGCACCAGGAGGCAGAGGGCGGCTGCGCCCAGCATCGTAAGCGAGAGATCGCCGGTGTAGAAGAGTGCGATGATGATGATCGCCCCGAGGTCGTCGAGGATGGCGAGCGCCGTCAGGAAGATCGTGAGGGATTTCGGCACCCTCGGCCCCAGAACGGCAAGCACCCCCAGGGCAAAGGCGATGTCGGTGGCGGTCGGGATGGCCCATCCGTGATGAAGCTGCGGCTCGTTCCAGGTGATGGCGAGATAGATCAGGGCCGGCACGACCATGCCGCCGAGCGCGGCGATGCCGGGCAGGATCCGCCGCGGCCACGTGGAGAGCTGTCCGTCCAGCATCTCGCGCTTGATCTCGAGGCCGACCAGCAGGAAGAACACCGCCATGAGCGCGTCGTTGATCCAGTGCAGGACGCTCAGGCCCAAGATATAGGTTTTCAGAACCGCGAAATAGGTGCCGGCCAGGGGCGAATTGGCGATCGCGAGGGCGACCACCGTCACGCCCATGAGGATCATGCCGCCGGAGGCCCCGCTGTCGAAGAACCGGCGCATCAACGAGACGCGCCGTCGAGGCCTCAGGTCGATTTTCGGCTGATCCATGAATGGCTCCCTGCAGCCTCAACCGGGCGTGAGGCGAATGGTTCGGGTAAAGCGTCTGGCATTGCAAGCGTCCAATAACAAAACCAGGAGCAACTCTGCTCATTTCAGGCGCACGGTCTCGACCAGATAGTCGAGAAAGGCGCGCACCCGCGCGGGCAGATGTCCCCCGCCTACATAGACCGCGTGGATGCTTTCCGTATCACCGGGATTGTAGGCCTCAAGGACGGGAACGAGGCGCCCCGCTTCCACGTCGGGCCCGACATGGAACCAGGACAGGCGACTGATGCCCAGCCCGGTGAGCACGAGAAGGCGCATCGACTCGCCGTCGCTGATCTGCACATTGCCGGTCGGCACGACGGCGCTGACGTTTCCATGTTCGTCCCTGAACGGCCATCCGTTGCTCTGGCGGGCGAAGCTGAAGCCGAGTAGGTTGTGGCGGGCCAGGTCCTCCGGACCCTGCGGCATGCCGTGCCGGTCCAGATAGGAGGGGGCTGCCACCAGCATCATCCGGCTCTCGCCGAGCTTGCGGGCCACGAGCTGCGAGGACTTCAGCGGACCGACCCGGATCGCGACGTCGGCCCGATCCTCGAGGAGATCGACGACCGTGTCCGTCAGCGAGACCTCCACGGTAATCTCGGGGTGGCGGTCGAGGAAATCCGGCAGGAGGGGGATCAGGTAATGCGTCCCGAACGGGACGTTCGTGTTCACCCGCAGGCGCCCGCGCGGGGCGGCGCCGGACGCGGCGCTGCGCTCGGCCTCGTCGAGATCGGCCAGGATGCTCACCGCCCGGTCGTAGAAGGCCGCGCCTTCGGGCGTGAGCTGGAGCTTGCGGGTCGAGCGGTTGACGAGCCGCGCGCCCAGGCGCGCCTCCAGCCGGGCGATCAGCTTGCTCACCGCAGACGGGGTCATGCGCAGCGCCCGCGCGGCGGCGGAAAAGCCCCCGAGATCGACGGCCCGGACGAAGACCTCCATCTCGCCCGACCGGTTGATGTCCACCCGCGCCATTGTGACTTCAATTCATAAATACTGTTCCCGGATGCAGGCTAGTTCATAAGCGGCGGGAGGTCCATCTTGCGGCCACCAAGCGGCCATGCCGCTCTCGGAAGGACGTCTCTCATGCCTCTTGCTCTCTATGCGCTGACAGCCGGTGCCTTCGGCATCGGCGTCACGGAATTCGTCATCATGGGTCTGCTGCTCCAGGTGAGCGCCGATCTCGGCGTTTCGATCTCGGCCGCGGGCCTGCTCATCTCCGGTTATGCGCTGGGCGTCGTGGTCGGCGCCCCGCTACTCACCACCGTCACGGGCCGCTGGTCGCGCAAGACCGTGCTGCTCGCCCTCATGGTCGTGTTCACCCTGGGCAATCTCGCCTGCGCGGTCGCGCCGGACTACGCGACGCTGATGGCGGCCCGCGTGCTGACGGCCTTCGCGCACGGCACCTTCTTCGGCGTGGGCTCCGTGGTGGCCACGAGCCTCGTCCCCGCCGACAAGAAGGCCTCGGCGATCGCGATCATGTTCACGGGCCTGACCGTCGCCAACATCCTCGGCGTCCCGTTCGGTACGTGGCTCGGTCAGGCCTATGGCTGGCGCGCCACCTTCTGGGCTGTCACTGTCGTGGGTGTCGCGGCGCTCGCCGTGATCGCGCTTTTCGTCCCGAAGGACCGGCAGGAATCGGCTGAGGGCGGCAGCCTCGCGGATGAGCTGAAGGTGCTTGCCCGCCGCCCGGTGCTGCTCGGGCTTTTGACCACGGTGCTCGGCTATGCCGGCGTGTTCGCGGTCTTCACCTATATCGCGCCGATCCTGACCCAGATCACCGGCTTCTCGGAGGAGGCCGTCTCGCCGATACTGCTCGTCTTCGGCGCCGGTCTGGTGCTCGGCAACCTCCTGGGCGGCAAACTCGCCGACCGCCACCTGATGGCGACCTTGCTTGGATCCCTCGGCCTGCTCGCCGTGGTGCTCGCCGTCATGACGCTCGGGATCTACAACAAGGTCACGGCCGTGGCATTCGTGGGCCTGCTCGGCGCCGCTGCCTTCGCGACCGTCCCGCCGCTGCAGATGTGGGTTCTGGAAAAAGCCGACGGGGCGGGCCAGAGCCTCGCATCGAGCCTCAACATCGCAGCGTTCAATCTCGGCAATGCCCTGGGCGCGTGGCTCGGCGGCTTCGTGATCGATCACGGCCTCGGTCTGGGTGCG
>DASZBB010000102.1:0-7035 GCA_035944695.1 Microvirga sp.
AAAGGCGTGGAGGTTCTGCGGACGCTGGGCGAGAAGGCCCGCTTCTCGAAGGGCCTCTATGCCTGGATCGGCTTCAAGGCCACGGGCGTGCCCTTCGTGGTGGAGGAGCGCCGCTTCGGCACCACCAAATGGAGCTTCCGAACCCTATTCCGCTTCGCCTTCGACGGCATTGCCGCCTTCTCGACGGTACCCTTGCGGATCTGGACCTATATCGGGTTCCTGATCTCGATCCTGTCGATCGCCACCGCCCTGTTCTTCATGATCCGCACGCTCCTGTTCGGCACCGATCTGCCGGGCTTTCCGAGCCTGATCGTCTCGATCATGTTCTTCTCCGGCATCCAGCTCATGTCGCTCGGCGTCGTCGGCGAATATGTCGGCCGCATCTTTGCCGAGGTGAAGAGGCGGCCCCTCTACGTGGTGGCCGAGCGGATCGGCGGCGCGGCGGAGGTCTCGAGCGACCTCGTCCCCGACAGCTACCGCATGCGCCGGGCCTGACAGCGATGTTCAGAAAAATCCTCTCCGTCGGCGGCTGGACGCTGGTGTCACGCCTCACCGGCTTCATCCGCGACGTGGTGCTCGCAGCCGTCATGGGCGTGGGGCCCATTGCCGACGCCTTCGTGGTCGCCTCCCGCATCCCCAACCACTTCCGCGCCATCTTCAGCGAAGGCGCCTTCAACAGCGCCTTCCTGCCCACCTATGCGGGCCTTCTGGAGCGCGAGGGCGCCGCCCCCGCGCGTTCCTTCGCCAGCCGCATCAGCACCCTGATGCTGATCGTGCAGGTCGCACTCCTCGTCCTTGCGCTTTTCGCCATGCCCGTGGTGGTGACCCTCCTCGCCCCCGGCTTCTCGGAGGATCCGGGAAAGTTCGACCTGGCGGTGACGCTCACCCGCATCACCTTCCCGTATCTGCTCTTCGTCACGCTCGTGACGATCCTCTCGGCCATCCTCAACGCCCATGAACGGTTCGCGGCTGCCGCCGCCGCCCCGGTCCTGCTCAACGTCTCCATCGTGGCGGCTTTGGCCGTCGCTTTCCTGTTCCCCAATGCCGGCTATGCGGCCGCCTGGGGTGTCACGGTCGCGGGCGTTCTCGAACTGCTGCTGGTCTGGGTCTCGGCCAGGCGGCTCGGCGTGGCGCCGGGTCTCGAAGCGCCACGCCTCGACCCGTCCATGAAGCATTTCTTCAAGGTTCTCGGGCCGGCCGTGATCGGCTCGGCCGGCGTGCAGCTCGCCATGTTCGCCGACACGATCATCGCGTCCTTCCTGCCCACGGGCGCGGTGGCCTCGCTCTATTACGCGGACCGCATCTACCAGCTGCCGCTCGGGGTGATCGGCATCGCGGCCGGCACGGTGCTCCTGCCGGAGATGAGCCGGCGCATCGCCGCAGGCGACGCGGCGGGTGCCCATGGCGCCCAGAACCGGGCCGTGGGCCTGACGCTGGCCCTCGCGGCCCCCTTCGTCGTAGCCTTCGTCACGATGCCCGATCTCATCATGTCGGCCCTCTTCCAGCGCGGCGCCTTCGATGCCGCCGCCGCGGAGCGCTCGGGCGCGGTGCTCGCCGCCTATGCGGTCGGCCTGCCCGCCGCCGTGCTGATCCGGTCGGCCGTGGCGAGCTTCTATTCCCGCTCCGATACGGTGACGCCGCTGATTGCCTCGCTCACGGCCGTGGCGGTCAACGTGGCCCTGAAGATCGTTCTGACAGGTCCCTACGGGGTCGTCGGCCTGTCGCTCGCCACCGCCATCGGCATCTGGGTCAATCTCGGCCTCCTTGTGATCCTCGCCATGCGCCGGGGCTGGATGAACCCGAGCGGCACCCTCGGCCGCACCTCCGCGGCGGTCGCGGCCGCGAGTCTGCTGCTCGCGGCTTTCGCCTGGTCCGCGCCGGTGCCGCTCGCGGAATGGACCGCCCTCCTCCCCGCCTGGCGCAACGAAATCCTGCTGGCGGTCCTCGGGGCAGCCGGCGCCCTGATTTATGGCGGCGTCCTTCTCGCCGGCCTCAAGGTGCTGGGCGTCAGGCTGTCCAGACGCTGACGGGATCGAGGGTGAAGAGCTCCCGCTCCGCCGCGATGCCCCGCAGCCGGTGCCGGCCGAGGGAGCGGACGGGAGCCGGGCTCACCGAGGCCACGCTCTCGGAAAGGATGACGGAGCAGTCGAGGCCGTTGCAGAGGGCCTCCATGCGGCTGACCTCGTTCACGGCAGGGCCGATCACCGTGAAATCCAGGCGCCCGGCCGCGCCGATATTGCCGTAGAACACGTCGCCGCAATGGAGCGCGATGTCGAGATTGAGGGGCGTTTCGCCGGCATGGAGACGGTTGACGGCCACGTTGCGCTCGAGCGCGGTCTGTGCGGCACGGACGGCCGCCGCGCAGGCCTGCTCCCGGGAGCGCTCCTCCGTGATCGGGAAGGCCGCCAGAACCCCGTCGCCCATGAACTTGAGCACCTCGCCGCCCTGTTCCGCGACCGGGTCCGCCATGGCCTCGAGATGCCGGTCGAGCCGCGCGATCAGGTCCATGCCGGCCGTATCGGCCAGGCTGGTGAAGCCGCGCAGATCCGCGAACAGAAGTGCGGCCGTGAGGGTCGTGCCGAACCCGCGCCGGATCTCGCCGCTCAGAACCCGTCGGCCGGCCGAGAGCCCCACATAGGTGTCGAGCATGGCCACCGTGAGGTCGAAGAGCGTCATGCGGTAGGCAGCCAGTCCCAGCAGGGGCAGGAGCGCATCGATCCGGGCGATCTCCTCCGGCCGGAACCCCTCGGGACGGCTGGTCGACAAGGAAATCCCGATGCCGCGCAGATCCGGGGCGCTCGTGTTGTCGAAGCTGAAGAGCCGCGCGAGATAATCTGTCCCGCCCTCGCGCCTCACATCCTCGAAGACGGCGAATTGCCGGACCCCGGGATCGTCGACCAGCCAGTAGCAGCTCGTCTGCTCGGTCTTCATCATGTAGGCGAATGGGCTCTCCTCGAAGGCCAGGGCGTTGCGCTCGTGGGAGACGCCCTCGACGACCGTGCCGGCCGCGCGGGTCCAGACATGGGTGTAGACCCGGATCGTCGGATTGACGGTCGGCAGGGCGAGATAGGCCCGGACCAGCGGCATCCCCTCGGCCACCAGCCGCTCGGCGAAGCCTGCAAGCAAGGAGCCGACATCGGCTCCGCGCAGGCCCTGTTCAATGATCCAGTCTTCGAGATTCGCCATGACGCTAAGTCTAGCATTCCGTTCAGGAATGTCTTCAAGCGCCGGTTATCGAATTCACCGGCTCGCGTGGCGCGAGGATCCGCCCGCGCCGGCGATTTCCGTCAGGAGCTTTCGGCGGGCGGCCACGGCGAACGGACGCGTCTCGTCGGCGATCTCCACGAACGACCCGGGGCCGCCGATGACGCTCTGGCCGTAATAATCCTCCAGCGACATGCCGCCGGGTCCTCCCGGTCGCCCGCTGCCCGGGCGCCGGATGGCGAGCGCGTTGATGGTGAAACCCTTGGCCAGCGCATCCGCCCTTGCCTGCTCCAGCGGCCGGCCGTTCATGTTCGGCCCGTCGCCCGACACGTCGATGACCTTGCGCGTGCCCTCATGGGAATTGGTCTCCACGAGGCGCACGGAGAAGTCGATGGCGTTGGAGATGGAATTGTAGCCATAGGCGCCCCGCGGCGCGCTCACGAGCCTGTCGGCGAAGACCCTGGCGCTCGCCTCGTCGCGGATCACGTGCCAGTCGACGATGAGAACCTGGGAACTCGGCCCGCCCCATTCCATGAAGGCCACGGCGATCGCCCCGACCGGGCCGTCCTTGATGCCGGTGAGCACATCGGGGCTGGTGAGCGCATCGGCCCAGCCCCTGCGCTGCAGGCGCAGTTCCTCATCGTCGATGGAGCCGGACCCGTCCGCTGCGAAGACCAGTTCGAGATCGACCGATTCGGCCGCGGCATGGGCCGTCAGGAGGCTAAGAGCCACAAGGCTTTTCAGGATTAGGCGCATCGAAGGCTCCAGCGTTGAGCACAATGCTGGAGCCATTTAGGGCATTCTGATGGAGAGGCGGCCCGATGGGGCGATCACAAGTTTGTTGGACGTCTTTGTGACATCGCTGCCCGAAGCACCCGTAGAGGGAATGATGTTCTCGACGTCATGGCCGGGCCTGTCCCGGCCATCCCGATGCCGAAGAGCACCGTGCTTCTCAATATCGAGATCACCGGCACAAGGCCGGTGATGACGTGGGGAATGTCATGACCGATCTGCGGTTCGCCGGACGACAATATTGGCAGATCACCGGGCCTTCAGCAGATCCGCGACGTCGAGCAGGACGAATTCGTTGTCGTCCTGCCTGGTGGGCTCGCGGCTGGAGGAGAACGGCAGATTGTTGTCGTTGCCGACGACGATGTGGCGCTCGTCGACCACGTCCACGTTCTCGATGGTGAAGAACGGGAAGGTCAGGACGGTGTCGTTGAGGGGCTTCTTCGCCTTCTTGTTCGGATCGGCGATCTGCATGAGATCGATGTGGCCGATCTTGCGGATCGGGTTGTTCACATTGGCGTCCGAGAGCTCGATCTTCACGATGCGCTTGAACTTGGCGACGTCGTGGAAGCAGTCGGGGCGCTTCTCGCCCTGCGGGCACGCCTTGTCGGCCGTGCCTTCGCCGTTGTCGCGCTCGATGACGAGGCCCGTGGTGCCGTCGATCATGTTGAAGTCGCCGATGGCAAGGCCGTTCTGGTCGAGCACGTATTTCCAATGGCGGCCGGTCCACTTCTCGCCCGCCACATCGAACTCGAGGATGCGCAGATACTCGCGCCCATCGATATTCTCCCACTGCTTCTTCTCGGCATCCCACACGGGCCCTTCGAGAAGCGCGTAGAGGAACTTGCCGTCCTTCGAGGCAGCCATGCCCTCGTAACCCTTCGAGCGGCGCACGTTGAAATTGACCGCCCCGTTCGGAGCCGCAGGCGTCGTCACCGCATAATGATCGGGCGAGCGCGCCGGCTTGCCGTCGACCAGCGTCTCGTAGACTGCTTCGATCCTGCCGGAGCGGTCGGCCTTGATCAGGTAGGGACCGAACTCGTCGGCGATCCAGATCTTGTCGCCGACGGGCTGGAAGCTTTCGATGTCGAAATCGGAACCCGTGAGGTAGCGCTTCTCGGTCGCCTCGTTGGCGATGCGGAACGGCACCTTCTTGTCCGGATCGTGCAGGAACACCGTCTCGAGACGCTCGACCGACCCCGAGTCCCAGTCGATCCGATGGCGGTTGAGATAGAGCATGGAATCCGGCGAGGTGGCCTTGGAGCCGAAGCCGTTATCCGTGATCACCCAGAATGTGCCGTCGCCCACCGCCTTGATGCCGGAATGGCCCTGGAGAGGCTGGCCGCGGAAGGGCAGCTTCACGCCGGTCGGACGATCACCCGACGTTCCCTCGACTGTGCCCAGCGCCTCGACGCGCTTGCCCGTCGTGAACTTGCCGGAAATCTTGAGATCGGCCGGGGCATCCGCCGGAGCATCGACGAAGGTGAGCGCAGGCAGAACGGCATGGCCGGCCAGAACGGCCGGGAATTGCTGCTGCGCCAGAGCGCCGGTGCCGAGCAGCACGGTCAGCGGCAGGGCCGCGAGAAGACGGACGGACATCGTGAGAACCTCGTTGGCTTGTTCAAGCGAGGTTGCACTTGCAGGAGCCGCATGTCCGTCCGTTAACGGATCGACGACAGCTTGATGACGGCAGGGGATCGTTACTCGCTCACTTGCCGGAAAGGAACGCCAGAGATCGCCGTTCAATGGGTGCAATTGAGTTGCATCCGGTCGCGAAAAACGCCGTCGCGAAAAGGTCAAATACGGTTAACCGGATGTTTCAGAATTCGTGAAATACTTTCCTACACGGGCAAAGTACTCTCATGGGGCAAAACGGTGTCATTCTCCCTGCGATCCTGGTCCATCCGGACCAAGCTGTTTCTCAACTTCGGCGTTCTGGCGTTCCTGATCGTCTGCGCGGTCGGCGGCGGCTGGTTCGGCACCCTGTCGATGCACGCCTCCATCGACCGAATCTACGCGGATCGCGTCGTCCCCCTGCGGGATCTGAAGGTGGTTGCCGATCTCTACGCCGTGAACATCGTCGATACCTCCCATAAGGTACGTAACGACAATATGGGATGGGCCGACGCCCTGAAGGGCGTCGAAGTCGCAAGGGCGGATATCGCCAAGCATTGGGCCGCCTACAAGGCGATGGTCAGCGATCCGGGCGAACTGAAATCCGCCCAGGAGGCTCAAGAGCTGATGAAGAAGGCCGATGCTGCCGTCGAGAAGCTCGTCGAGTTTCTCAAGGCGGAGGATAAGGTCAGCCTGACGTTCTTCACGATGACGGACCTCTACGCCGCCATCGACCCTGTGTCCGACGCCATCGGGAAGCTCGTGAACGTCCAGCTCGAATCGGCCAAGGCGCGCGCCGATGCGGCGGACGGCCTGTTCTCGACGATCAGCATCGGATTCATGGTCGTCGTCGCCCTGAGCGTGGTCGCCCTCGTGGTCGGAGGCTGGTCGGTCGTGGCCGGCGTGTCCCGGCCGCTCACCCGCATCACGGAGCAGATGCAGGATCTCGCCGGCGGCAATCTGTCGATCCAGGTGACGGATTCTCATAAGAAGGATGAGATCGGTACCCTCGCCAGGGTGCTGCAGGTGTTCAAGGATGCGCTGATCGCCAAGAAGGAGGCCGATGCCGCCGCGTCCCAGGAAGCGGATGCCCGCATGCGCCGGGCCGAGATGCTCGACCAGCTGACAAAACGGTTCGACGCTACCGTCTCGGCCCTGACTCAGGGCCTGTCCTCGGCCGCCACCGAAATGGAGGCCACCGCGCAAACCATGTCGACGGGCGTCGAGCAGGCTGCCAATCAGCTGGTCACCGTCTCGTCGGCCGCCCAACAGACCTCGTCAAACGTTCAGACGGTGGCGGCCGCCACCGAGGAGCTCTCCATCTCGATCCGCGAGATCGCCGCCCAGGTGAGCCAGTCGTCCCTGGTGGCCGAGAAGGCGGTGGCCGGCACCCAGCGCACCTCCGCCACCGTGCAGGAGCTGGCGGCC
>DASZBB010000103.1:0-19981 GCA_035944695.1 Microvirga sp.
GCGCCTCGTCCCCTCGCCTATCTCCGGTCCCGCCTGGGCCTCCTCGTCTTCATGGGAGGGGTCGGCGGCGCCCTTCTCGCCGTTCCGATCGTGCTGACGATGCAGTTCCTCGCCACGTCGACACGCCCCTCCTTCGGCTTCGGCGTAGCCGCCATGGGATCCCTGCCCCCGGAGAGCCTGGCGACGATCCTGTTCGGCAATGTCTTCGGATCCCTGCGCTGGACCTACGACTACTGGGGACCCGATTGGCACAGCCTGTCCGAGGGCACCTGGACGGACCGGGCGACAAACTACCTGTTCGTCGGCACGATCCCGGCCCTCCTGCTCCTCTGGCACGGGGTGGCCGGAGGGCGCCTGTTCGCGCGCGAATTTCGGTTCTTCCTGATCGTCGGCGTCGCGGCCGTGCTCTATGCCCTCGGCCGCTATACCCCCGGGTTCGAGATCATCTTCGACCACATGCCGGGCGTGAACCTCTACCGCAGGCCGGCCGATGCGACCTTCCTCATCAACATCGCCCTGGCCTTCGCTGCGGGGTACCTCGTCCATCGCTATGCGACGGACGGCCTGCCGCAGTGGAACAGGGCCGCTCTCGGGCGCTTCTGGGCCGCCCTGCCGCTCCTGGCTCTGGGCCTGCTGGTCGCCGCCATCGCCAGCGCCCTGGCCTTCGCCGTCAAAGGGGGGCATGTCTCCCCAGCCGTGACCGAGATCGCCGTAAGCCTCGTCGTGTCCAGCCTGGCCGTCGCGGCGATCACCCGGATGAGCGGGGCTTCACGCTGGCGCGAGGCCATGGCCCTCGTGCTGGTGACCCTGACAGGTGCGGAGCTCATCGGCCGCCATGCGGCCTCGGCCCTGAATGCGGAACCGGCCGAACGCTACACGGTCTTCACGAAGCTGCCGCCCGAGCAGCTGCAGGGGCTGCAGATCCTCAAGCGGGAGCTGGCGGACCGCCACGCGAAGGGCGAATATCCCCGGGTCGAGATCCTGGGCCTGAAGGGTGCCTGGCAGAACGCGTCCATGGTCCTCGGGATCGAGGACATCATCGGCTACAATCCCCTGAGGCTGGCCGATTACGAGCGGGCTATCGGTCCCGGCGAGAATGCCGAGGATCCCAATCTGCGCCGTTTCCCGACGAGCTTTCGCGGCTACAAGTGCCAGCTCGCGAGCCTCCTCGGGCTCGACTACATCGTGCTCGACCGCCCGGTGGAGAAGTTGCCGCGCCATTTCCCGCGCCTGACGGGCGCCGAAGTCGTCTACGGGACCGGGCGGATGTGGATCTACCGGCTCAACGCCTCCGTCCCCCGCGCCTACGTGGCGCACCACGTGACGCCCGTGGATTCCGAGGCCGTGCTGGGCCTGGAGGAACTGCCCGAGTTCAACCGCGAGACGGAAGCCCTCATCGACGATGGCAGCATGCCGCAGCTCAAGGCATCGTACACGCCGGCGGGCGCCGCCCGCAGCGAGGCCAAGGGAGAGGCGCGCATCGTCAGCTATCAGCGCAACTCGGTCACGCTCGAGGTCGAAACCAACGAGAACGGCATCCTGGTGCTGCACGACATCCATTATCCCGGCTGGGAGGCCTGGGTCGATGGCGAGCGCCGGCCGGTCCTGCGCGCGAATCTCCTGTTCCGCGGCGTCGAGATCGGCCCAGGACGCCACCGGGTCGAGTTCCATTTCCGGCCGATGTCACTCGAAAATCTGGTTGCCGCCGCGTCCGATCTCGTCAAAAGCGATGACAAGCCGATTCAGACGGCCATTGCCTCTCCGCTTCAATAAGAGCCGATGCCTCATTGATGACCTTGTTTGTGAAACAGCGCTTCTGGATTCTCGGGCTCATCGGCCTCGCGGCCGTCGGCTCGGCCTCGGCCCAGTCGCCGGCCGTGCCGTCCATGTCGCAGAGCCTGCCTCCGATCTCCGTCGGTCAAGTCACGCTGAATGCCGGCGCGACCTTTGCCGGAAGCAACGAGCCGATCCGCTCCGGGCTCGTGTGGCGGATCTATGAGGATCGCGGCGACGCATCCCAGCCCACCATCGTCGCGCGTTCCACGAGCCCGATGCCGAGTTTCACCCTCTCGCCCGGCAACTACATCATCCACGTGGCCTACGGCTTTGCGAGCGCCTCGAAGCGCATCAGCGTCCAGCGCGGCAACCTCAACGAGCGGCTCGCCATCAATGCGGGCGCGCTCCAGCTCAAGGGCGCCGTGGGCGGAAGCCCCATTGCGCCCAACCGCCTCGCCTTCTCCGTCTATGTGCCGGAGGCGCAGAACTCGGAAGGCCGGCTCGTGATCGCCGACGCCAAGGCGAACGACATGATCCGCCTGCCCGAGGGCACCTATCACGTGGTGTCCACCTACGGCGATGCGAACGCCATCATGCGCAGCGACCTGAAGGTGGAATCCGGGCGCGTCACCGAAGCGACCCTCAATCACCGCGCTGCGACGGTGACGCTCAAGCTCGTTTCATCCGCCGGCGGCGAGGCCTTCGCGGGGACGGCCTTCAGCGTGCTCACCCCGGGCGGCGACGTAATCCGCGAGGCCATCGGGGCCTTTCCTTCCGTCACGCTGGCCGAGGGCGAATACGTCCTGATCGCGCGCCACGAGGGCAAGGTCTATACCCGCGAGTTCAAGATCGAGAGCGGGCTCGACCGGGATATCGAGATCATCGCGACGCCCTAGGCGTCTGAACCTTTCCGCAGCCGCGGCATTGACCGTGGGCAATCATCGGTCGCGCCGCTCATGAGCCTCAACTCCCAAGGCGTGACCTTGCTGGAGAGGAAGCTCATGAAAATCGCAGAGATCATGACACGCAACGTGCGCGTGGTGAGTCCCGACCGAACGATCCAGGAAGCGGCGCGCCTCATGGACGAGATGAATGTCGGGGTGCTGCCCGTCTGCGACGGACGCCGCCTGCGCGGCATGGTGACCGACCGCGACATCACCGTCAGGGCCACGGCGGCGGGCCTTCCGCCCGACACCACGCGCGTGCGGGACATCATGTCCGACAATGTATGGTGGTGCTTCGACGACGACGACGTCAGCCACATCGTCGAGCTGATGAGCGACCATCAGATCCGCCGCCTGCCGGTGGTCGATCACGACAAGCATCTCGTCGGCATCGTGGCGCTCGGCGATCTCGCGACGGACAGCGAGGGCGAAGCCTCCCGGGCGCTGCACCGCATCTCCACCCCGTCGGAGCCCGACCGTTCCGGCACGCCGACCTCGTCACGCGCCGATCAGACCCGCGGCGGCGGACAGGCGCGCCTGACCGGCGACGAGCGCCGTGAGCTCGACCAGCGTCTGAGGCGGGAGGACGACGATTGGCGACATCGTCCGCACGACTACCACGACGATCGGCGCGGACGGGACGACCGCTCGCGCAATGCGGGCCGCGAGCAGTTCCGCTTCCGCGAGGAGGATGACGTGCGTGCAGCCTTCGGCAGCTTCGGCTACCCCGGCCAGGAAGGCGCCCGCAACGCCCGCATGCGCGGCGGCTTCGGCGGCGACGGCTACCAGAGCTACGGGGACGAGTATGCCGGCCGCGGCTCCGCCGGCCGGGGCTACCATCCCAAGCGCTTTGGCGCCTCCACGATCACAGGCGAGCGCGCCCGGCCCGGCGACGACAGCAACGAGGATGATCGCCGCATGCAGGACCGCGAGCGCACCTGGAGCCTCGTGAACGAGCGCCGGGATCACAGCAATTACGGCATGGGGCCGGGCAACACCCGCTTCGGCAACGACGCGACGGCGAGCCGTGGCGAGGTGCGCCGGGGCGAGCATCAGGGCCGCGGCCCGAAGGGCTACCAGCGCTCGGACGACCGCATCCGGGAGGACATCAACGAGCGCCTCACGGACGACGCCATGATCGACGCCTCCGAGATCGAGGTGCAGGTCCAGAACCGGGAGGTGACCCTCACGGGCACGGTCCGCGACCGCAACGAGAAGCGGCGCGCAGAAGACCTGGCCGAATCCGTCTCGGGCGTGAGCCACGTACAGAACAACCTGCGCGTCGGCCAGCGGCAGGGAACCCATGCGACCGGAACCGAAGCCGGCGACGCCGGTGCCGCGACGGGCAATCCGGGTGTGGGCACCGCCGGCACGACGGCCGGCACGGCTCCCGGCGGCCGCACGACGGGGCGGCAGCGGCAGACGACGTGACCTGACGGGGACTCACTCGGACGTCATCACCGGCCTCGTGCCGGTGATCCCGATTGATTGGGGCGCAGCGCTCTTCCGATCGAGATGGCCGGGACAAGCCCGGCCATGACGGCTGGTGGTTGTCATCCCTGGAAGGGCCTTCTGTGACAATAAAAAAGGCGGCGCCTCTTTTCAGAAGCGCCGCCTTCGCGGTTGGACCCGTAAGCCCCTATGCGATCGTCCGCTCGACCACGTGATGCCCGTCGAGAGTCACATGGCCTTCGGGCTCTGACACGGCCTTTGCCGCACGCCTGCGGTCCGGCGTGACGGCTTCTGCCGCGAGAACCTTCAGGGCCTCGTCGAGGGTCATGGTCTGCTGGTTCGGGCTTCCCAGGCGGCGGATCGAGACCGTCCGCTCGGCGGCCTCCTTGCGGCCCACCACGAGAAGCACCGGCACCTTCACGAGGGAGTGCTCGCGAACCTTGTAGTTGATCTTCTCGTTGCGCAGGTCCGCCTCGACGCGAAGGCCCGCGGCCTCGGCGGCGCGCACCACCTCCATGGCGTATTCGTCGCCCTCGGACGTGATGGTGGCAACCACCGCCTGCACCGGCGCGAGCCAGAGCGGGAAGTGACCGGCGAAATGCTCGATCAGGATGCCGGTGAAGCGCTCCATGGAGCCGCAGATCGCACGGTGCACCATGACGGGCGTCTTCTTCTGGCCGTCCTGATCGACGTAGAACGCGCCGAACCGCTCCGGCAGGTTGAAGTCCACCTGGGTGGTGCCGCATTGCCAGTCGCGGCCGATGGCGTCGCGCAGCACGTATTCGAACTTCGGCCCGTAGAACGCACCTTCGCCCGGATTGATCGACGTCTTGATGCGTCCACCGGACTGGTCCTCGATCTGCTTCAGGACGCGGGTCATCACGTCCTCCGCATGATCCCACATCTCGTCCGTGCCGACGCGCTTCTCGGGACGGGTCGAGAGCTTCACGACGATCTCGTCGAAGCCGAAATCGGCGTAGGTCGAGAGGATCAGGTCGTTGATCTTCAGGCACTCGGCCGCGAGCTGATCTTCGGTGCAGAAGATGTGCGCGTCGTCCTGCGTGAAGCCGCGCACGCGCATCAATCCATGCAGCGCGCCCGACGGCTCGTAGCGGTGCACGTTGCCGAATTCGGCAAGACGCAGCGGCAGATCGCGGTAGGACTTCAGACCGTGCTTGAAGATCTGCACGTGGCCCGGGCAGTTCATCGGCTTGATGGCGAAGATGCGGTCGTCCTCGGTCTGGGTCGCGAACATGTTCTCGCGGTACCAGCCCCAGTGGCCCGAGGTCTCCCACAGGGCCTTGTCGAGGATCTGCGGCGCGTTGACCTCCTGGTAGGTGCCTTTCAGGCGGCGGCGCATGTAGGAGATCAGCTCCTGGAACACCGTCCATCCCTTCGGATGCCAGAACACGACGCCCGGCCCCTCCTCCTGGAAGTGGAACAGGTCCATCTCGCGGCCCAGGCGGCGATGATCGCGCTTCTCGGCTTCCTCGAGCTGGCGGATGTAATTGTCGAGGTCCTCCTGGTTCGCCCAGGCGGTGGCGTAGATGCGGGTGAGCATCGCGTTGTTCGAGTCGCCGCGCCAATAGGCACCCGCCACCTTCATGAGCTTGAAGGCGTTGCCGATCTTGCCCGTCGAGGTCATGTGCGGGCCGCGGCACAGGTCGAACCAGTCGCCCTGGAAGTAGATCTTGAGATCCTGCCCTTCCGGGATCGCGTCGATGAGCTCGATCTTGTAGGTCTCGCCCTTCTCCTTGAAAACCTGCTTGGCCTTGTCGCGGCTCCAGACCTCCTTGGTGAAGGGTTTGTCGCGCGCGATGATCTCGCGCATCTTCGCCTCGATGGCCGGGAAGTCCTCGGGCGTGAAGGGCTCGTTGCGGGCGAAGTCGTAGTAGAAGCCGTTCTCGATCACCGGGCCGATGGTGACCTGCGTTCCGGGGAAGAGCTCCTGCACGGCTTCCGCGAGCACGTGCGCGGCGTCGTGCCGGATGAGCTCCAGCGCGCGCGGGTCCTCGCGGTTCAGAAATTCGATCTTGGCGTCCTGGGTGATCGGATCGGCGAGATCGGCGATCGTGCCGTCGAGCGCCATGGCCACGGTGCGCTTGGCGAGCGACTTGGCGATGCCTTCCACGATCTCCCGGCCGGTGACGCCGGATTCGTACTGGCGCTGGGCGCCATCGGGGAATGTCAGGGTGATCATCACATATTTCTCCTGGCTCACTCCTGCCAACGGAGCAGGTAAGCGGGGGCCGACGGTTCGTTGGTTGAAGGGCGAGATCAGCCGCCGTCAGGTTCGACTGAATCGCAGGTGATCGCAGAGGCGTTGTCCGGCGCGTTGACGCCCCGCCAGCGACCATAGGCCCAGGGCTTATACCAGGCGGCGGCGTCGGGCAATGTTTCAGGCACGAGATCGATGCCGTGCGTGCCGAAGGGGCCGCAGCGGCAGATGCGGGCGAACCCCATCCAGCCGCCCGGCCAGAAGCCGTGCCGCTGGATCGCCTCGTCCGTGTAGTCCGAGCAGGACGGCAGGTGCCGGCACTGGCGGCCGATCAGGCCGGAGAGCGTGAGCTGGTAGCCCCGGATCGCCACGTGGGCGATCCGGCGGGGGAGATGTCTCGCTGCTGTGCCCTGAGATCTCTCGCTCACGTCCGGCCCTCGCTCCAGCGTCATGTCACGTAGAGTCCGCACAATCGAACACGTCAACGACTCTACGGCACTTTGCTGCAGTACAACCTAGGATTTGATCGTTATATCGTATGAACACTTGAGGACTCAACTGCCGTTTAGTAGAAACCTTGTAACTACCGAACGATACTTCATTTCGTTGCCGGATTCGCGGGCAAGCCGCCGCCTCACAGGGAGGTCGCATCATTGGGAGCACGAATAATGGCCGTTACAATCAGTAAATTCATCTGGGATATTACGTACTCCTGCCCGTTGCTCTGCGGGCATTGTTATTCGGAATCCGGTCGCCGGTCGGCGCGCACCCTCGATCGGGACGCGGCCATGCGTGTCGTCGACGTGATGCTGGCGGCGCGAGCGAAAAGCGTGATGTTCAGCGGCGGCGAACCGTTGTCGGTCCGGTGGGCCGTCGAGGCCATGAAGCGCCTGCACGACACGGGCATCGAGGTTACGCTGTTCACGACGGGCTGGTCGATGCAGGAGAAGACCGCCAATGCCCTCGCGGATGCGGTCTCGGGCGTTGCGGTGAGCATCGACGGTGCCGATGCCGCCGTGCATGACGCCGTCCGCGGGCGCGCCGGCGCGTTCGAACGCGGCATGAAGGCGCTCGACATCCTGAACCGGGTGAAAGACGACAGGAGCGCCGCCGGACGACCATGCTTCAAGCTGGGAATCGACTACACCCTGACCCGTCCGGGCGCGAAGGAAGCGGACCTCGAGCGGTTCGTCGACAAGGCCGTCGAGCGGTTCCCGAAACTCGATTTCATTCGCTTCGGGGCGGTCATTCCGTCCGGGCTGGCCGCCGAGCGGGAGTTCGAGACCAGCGGGCTTCTCACGATCGACGAACTGGTCGACATGATCGATCTCGGCCGGCGCTTTGCCGCCCGTCACGAAAACGGTCCCCGCATCTCAGTGACCGATGTGCGCTACTTCCTGCCCCAGCCTGGGGCGAGCCTTGTCGATCTCGACATCCTCCAGATCGAGCCCGACGGAGCGCTGCGTGCCTTTCCGATCTACGAGGCGAAGATCGGCAACGTCCTCCACGAGCCTCTGGACGTTCTGTGGCCGCGGGCGCAGGCCTGGCGCTCCGATCCCTTCGTCGCCGAGCAGATGGAAAAGGTTCGGACCATGGCCGATTGGGCCGACACGACCCGGACCCTGGACCGGCGCTACGGCTCCGAGGACGATAAAGCGCGGATCGCGCGTCGCGCGCTGGCAGCGGCGGTCCCTGCTTAGACCGGATGAACCGGGCCCGAAGGTGAACACGCTTCGGGCTCGATGCTCCGGGCATTTATCCAACGCTCTCGATCCGCCGCGCCTCGATCTGGTCGAGGGCGTCCGCGACCGCATCGAAGGTCAGGAGGATCGAGGCATGGCGCGCCTTGTAATCCCGCAAGGGTTCCAGGACCTTGAGGTCTTCCCACTTGCCCTGAGGCGCGTCTCCGCCTGCCTTGAGCAGACGACTTGCCGCATCGCGAACCTCGCGAAGCTCCTCTATGGTCGCGCCGATTATATTCCGCCCCATGATGGACGACGAGGCCTGCCCCAGAGCGCAGGCCTTCACCTCATGGGCGAAGGCCGTCACGACATTGTCTTCGAGCTTCACATAGACCGTCACGGTCGAGCCGCAAAGCTTGGAATGAGCGGTCGCCGACGCATCGGCCTCGGGCAGCCGGCCCAGATGCGGGATATCGGCTGCAAGCTCGAGAATGCGTCGGCTGTAGATGTCGTTCAGCATGACGGTCATGATATGACGGTTGGGAATGTGCTCATATGCCTATATAAGCACTGTGAATGGGTTCTGCGACAGCGGTGTTCGCAGGGCTGTCTGGAAAGAAAATAGAAACTGCCGGGCGGCCAAGCTTCCTCGGTTGAAAAGTTGAGAAATGAGGCTCCACGTGAGTGATGTGGTTAAGTCCCTGTCGACGCGTCTGAGTACAGCCGCTGACAAGCCTGCTGCCCCGTCCCGGGAAGAGGCCGAGGCGGCGGTTCGCACCCTGATCCGCTGGGCAGGCGACGACCCGACTCGTGAGGGCCTGCAGGACACGCCCAAGCGCGTCACGAAGGCCTTCAAGGAGTTCTACTCCGGCTACGGGGAGGACCCGTCCGAGATCCTCGACAAGATCTTCAGCGAAGTCGAAGGCTACGACGATATCGTGCTGGTGCGCGACATCCCCTTCCACTCCCATTGCGAGCACCACATGGTGCCGTTCTTCGGCGTGGCGCATGTGGCCTATTACCCCACCAAAGGCGTTGTCGGCCTGTCCAAGCTCGCCCGCCTCGTGGACGCCTATGCGCGCCGGCTCCAGACGCAGGAGACCATGACCTCGCAGATTGCCAGGGCCATGGTCGATGCGCTCGATCCCCGCGGCGTCGCCGTGATGATCGAGGCGGAGCACATGTGCATGTCCATGCGCGGCATCCAGAAGGCCGGCGCCCTGACCCTGACCACCCAGTTCACCGGCATCTTCAAGGAAGATCCGGCCGAGCAGGTGCGCTTCCTGACCCTCGTGCGGAACGGCCGGGGCTGACATCGTCCATGAGCCCGTCACAGACCAGCCGTTTTCCCGCACCCGGCCCCAAGGCCGAGCTCGAGGAAGGAACCGTCCTGTCGCCCCGCTTCGGAGCCGACGGGCTGATCACCTGCGTGACGACGGATTTCACCACGGGCGAGATCCTCATGGTCGCCCACATGAACGCGGAAGCGCTGGCCAGGACGATCGAGACTGGGGAAGCCTGGTACTGGTCCCGCTCGCGCGGCGAGCTCTGGCACAAGGGGGCGACGAGCGGGCAGATCCAGACCGTCCGGGAGATCCGGGTCGACTGCGACCAGGATGCCCTTCTGCTGCGGGTGCAGGTGGCGGGCGACGGGGGCTGCTGCCACACGGGACGCCGCTCCTGCTTCTACCGGAAGGTCGAGACCTCCGGTGGCGCACCTCGCCTCCTGATCGACTGAACCCGGCAGCCCTCTGAAAATGCAGGGCTGCCATCGAGCAGGAATCGGGTGCAGTGTCCGAACGTCCGGGTTAGGAAGACCCGATGACACGACATGACCTTCTCCCCGCACGGCTGGCGGCCAGCGCCGTCTTCTTCGGCAACGGCTTCGGCATCGGCACCTGGGCGGCCCAGCTTCCCCGGTTCAAGGAATCGCTCGGCCTGTCCGACGGAGAGCTCAGCCTCGGACTCCTGGCCTTCTCCCTCGGGGCGGTGGCGCTCATGCCGGTCATCGGCTGGGCGGTGGCGGTGGTCGGCAGCCGCACCATGACCATCGCGGCGGCCTTCTCCTTCGCGGCAGCCCTGCTTCTCCCCGGCCTCGCGCCGAACCTGAGCCTGTTCGTCGCCGCGGCCCTCGTGGCCGGAGCCTGCAACGGCACCATGGACATCGCCATGAACACCAACGCCACCGTGGTCGAGAAGGCCTGGGGCTCGGCCATCATGTCGTCCTTCCATGCCTTCTTCAGCCTCGGAGGACTGGCGGGAGCCGGAGCGTCCGGTCTGCTCATCGCCCTCGAGGTCGGGATCGTCCCGACGCTCGTCGTCTCCTGCCTCGGAATGGGGCTCCTGTTCCTGCCGGCCGCCGTCTGGACGCTAGGCGAGAAGGAGCGGGCCGGCACGGGCCACGGCTTCGCCTGGCCGCGGGGGAGCGTGGTCCTCCTGGCGGTGCTCGCCATGTTCTGCTTCATCGTCGAGGGCGCCATCGTCGACTGGTCGGCGATCTATCTCCAAACCGTGGCCGGCGCCAGCCTGGAGGCCGCCGTCACGGGCTTTGCCGCGTTCTCCCTGACCATGACGGTCTGCCGCTTCATGGGCGATTTCGTCGTTCGGCACCTCGGACGCGTCCGGACCCTGCAGCTCGGAGGCCTGCTCTCGGCCTTCGGCCTTACCCTGGCGATGCTCCTGCCGCACCCCCTGCCCGCCTCTATCGGCTTCGCCCTCGTCGGGGTGGGCCTGGCCAACGCGGTGCCGGTCCTGTTCAGCACGGCGGGCCAGATGAAGGACTTTCCACCGAGCGTGGGCGTCGCCATGGTGGCAACTTTGGGGTATGGCGGCCTGCTGCTCGGCCCCCCGCTGATCGGGTTCGGCGGGGAAATCCTCAGCCTTCGCGCCATGTTGGGCCTGCTCATCGGTTTCGCCTTGATCATCATCATTTTGTCGCAGCGAGCTTTGCAGCGCTCCACAGTTCAGTTTTCCTGAACCAGTCCTACTTGAAACTTGAGGGCACCATTCATGCGGCTTTCACGGGAGGCTGCCAGGAATGGGACAGGATGCCTTGGAGTCGATCAATGTTGTGGGACGGGATTGCCCGGCGGAGCGCCGGATCAGGGGGTGGCGGGGGAGTGTCCGAGATCAAGCCGCCAGCCGAGCGCGAACATCGGACGAAGGCGAGGATCGGTCTCGCCCTGGGCGGAGGCGCGGCGCGCGGCTGGTCCCATATCGGCGTGCTCAGGGTCCTGGAGGAGGCCGGCATCGTTCCGGACGTGATCGCCGGCTCCTCGATCGGCGCCGTGGTGGGCGGCTGCTACGCGGCCGGCAAGCTCGACGAGCTGGAGGCCTTCGCCCTGTCCCTCACCAAGCGGCGGGTCATGGGTCTGCTCGATTTCCATTTCAGCGGCGCGGGCCTCATTGCCGGCGGGCGCCTGCAGCGCCTGCTCGACCACGACCTGATGGACCGGAGGGTCGAGACCCTGCCGGTCAAGTTCTGCACCATCGCGACCGAGCTCGTGAGCGGCCATGAAATCTGGCTCACGCGCGGTCCCCTCGTTCAGGCCATGCGGGCGTCCTATGCCCTCCCCGGCGTCTTCGACCCGGTGATGATCGGCGGGCGCTGGCTCATGGACGGCGCTCTGGTCAACCCGATCCCGATCACCGCCGCCCGGGCGCTCGGCGCCGACATCGTCATCTGCGTGAACCTCAACGGCGAGGTGCGCGTTCGCGGGACGGTCATCCAATCCTACGATGCCGGAACGAGCGACGAGCAGGAGATCGAGGAGGTCATCGACGAAGCTCCCCGGCGCTGGGGCATCTTCCCGGGTCACCGTGGAGACAAGCCGCGCAAGCCGAACGCGCCGGGCTTGGCCACGGTGATGGTCGACGCCTTCAACATCACCCAGGACCGCATCGCCCGCTCGCGGCTCGCCGGCGATCCGCCGGACGTCATGGTGGCGCCGAAGCTCGCCAAGATGGGGCTGTTCGAGTTCCACCGCGCCCAGGAATGCATCGCCCTGGGCCGGCAGGCCACGGAACGCGCCCTGCCGGACATCCTCGAACTGCTGCAGGAATCGCAGACGAGCTGATTGCGCTCAGGAGCGGTTGATTAAGGCTCGCGTGCAATCTGCTTGGTCGATTCCATGATGGCCGGGGTGCGCCATGACTGACCTGTTCCGGTTGGCGAAGGCGCAAGCCCGGCGGCGCGAACCGCCGAGGCCAAACGCAAGCGAAGGCCGCAGTGACGGCCAGCCCGCTTCTCACCTAAGGCCCCGATGGCTTTCCGGAAAGTTCGGAACTCCCGGTAGGCCACGTCGAAAGCGCTTGCTCCGCGACAGCCTCCAGCATATCGCGGCTAAAGCCGGCCTTGGCCTGCACTGCCATGCCATGAGAGACAGCCATCACGAAGGCCGCAAGCGCCGTCGGTTTGGCCGTCTCCGGCAAGTCGCCCTCGGCCTTTGCTCGTTCGAAGCGTTCACGAAGCTGCACCTCACCGACCGCGCGAGCATCGATCAACGCCTGTCGCACCGGTTCCGCTTCATCCGATCCCGCCAGGACGCCATTGATCCCGAGACACCCCGTATGCTTCGAATAGCGTGTATGGAGATCGGCCGCACTGTACAGGATATGCGCAGCCACTTCCCGCGCTGTCGGGAGTTGAAGCGCCTCCGGGATGAAGTCCAGGTATCGCTCGTAGTAGCGAGCCAAAGCTTGGCGGAACAGCGCTTCCTTGTTGCCGAATGCAGAATAAAGGGCGGGTCTCTCTACCCCAGTAGCCTCGGTCAGGTCGGCGTAGGAAGCCCCCTCGTAGCCCTTACGCCAGAAGACGCAGAGCGCGGCGTCGAGAGCTTTCTCCACGTCAAATTCGCGATGGCGTCCCATCAGCTCAGCTCAATCTTTTCATAATGGCCATTACTAAACCACTTGACAGTTTATGTCCACATTTCATACCAATCGTTATCGTAACGTACGTTACGGAAAGCAGCGAGGTCGCTCGCTGAGATCAGGTGATGTCCTGGTCGTGAACCGAGAGGGTTTTCATGTCGAATACACTGAAAGGTAAAGCCGTCCTGATTACGGGCGGCTCGCGCGGCCTTGGTGCCGCGATGGCCGAAGCATTCGCGGGGCACGGAGCCGACGTTGCAATCAGCTACGCCGCCTCGGCCGACAAGGCGGAAGCTGTCGTGGCGAAGCTGAAGGCGAAGGGTGCTCGCGCGATCGCGATCAGGAGCGATCAGGCCGACCTATCTTCCTCCAAGCCATTGATCGACTCGGTGATCGCCGAATTCGGCAAGCTCGACATCCTCGTGAACAATGCCGGCATTGCGATCCAGGGTCAGCTCGTCGACGATCCCGAGCTCGATGGAGAGAAATACAATCGCCAATGGCAAGTCAACGTCATGGGCACGATCGCCAACACGCGTGCGGCGGCGCCCAAATTGAGCGACGGTGGTCGGATCATCTTCATCGGCTCTCTCCTCGGCTCCGCGATACCCTTCCCAGGCGTAGCAGACTATGCCGGAACGAAGTGGGCGCTCGCCGGATACGCGAAGGGCATCGCGCGCGACCTCGGCCCCCGCAATATCACGGTGAACGTCGTACAGCCGGGCATCATGCCCACGGACATGGCCTCGGACGTCGCCGGTGAGCTTCCGGATCGCGAAGCCATCCTGGACATGCATCCGATCCGTCGCATCGCGACCCTCGAAGAAGTGGCGGAAACGGTCTGCTTCCTCGCCGGACCTTCCGCGGGCTACATCAACGGTGAGACCATCAATATAGCCGGTGGTCTAGGGATCTGAGATCCACCTTTGGGTCCGATGCTTTAGCCTCAGCCAACAGCTCCTGAGCCTGGCCCGTCGTACGGACCCAGAAGGCCGCGTCAGCGTCCCGTAGGGCCACGTAGTGAAAAGGGGATCCCGGTTCCGCTCCGGACGATGCGCCAGCTTAAGAGACAAGCTTCGGATGGACCTGAAAGTGGAATCCACTTTCAGGTCCTTTGCTCTAGGCCGTAGCGATATATTCCTTGATCGCCTGAGCCTCGGCCTCGACCTCTTCGAGGCGAAGCTTCACCACGTCTCCGATGGAGACGATCCCGGAAAGGCGCCCGCCCTCCACGACCGGGACGTGCCGGAATTTCTGCTGGGTCATGAGTTCCATCACGTCGTTGATCGAGGTCTCGCCCGTGCAGGTGACCACCTTCTCGGTCATGAAGCGGGAGACGGGCTCGTCCAAGGCCTTGGCTCCGTGCGCGGCGACGGCGCGCACGATGTCGCGCTCCGAGATGATGCCGGAGACCGGCCGCTGACCGTCCACGATGAGAAGGGCACCTATTCTGCGTTCCGCGAGAACCCTGGCCGCCTCGCTCAAGGATCGGCCCGGCTCGATGGTGGCGACGTCGCGGCCCTTGAGCGAAAGGATTCGATTAACGATCATTTATTCCCTCCCGTTGTGCGAACGGCGAGGACCGTCAGCCCTCCCATGCGCGAGGCTGAATTCGGGTATCGATTCCCCTTGATTCCGGGGCAGAAACCCTCCGTCAGCCTTACGATGATTGGAGCAATCCGTGTCGGTTTCAAGCCGAAATGCGGCGTGGCCGTGCCGGAAGCGGATCCAGGAGCGGAAAAACGACGAGACCGGCCAGGAAGCCGCCGATATGCGCTTCCCAGGCGATGCTCGCATCCATGAGACCCGCGGGCTGGACGAAGGCGAACACGTAATTGGCCGCGAACCAGATCACGAGGAAGATCAGAACCTGCCGGTTGCGCACCATGTGCCCAAGCGTTTCGCGGGGCCGCTCATGCGGCTGAGTCAGGCGGCCCTCCCAATGCCACGAGGCCGGGGCGAACATGAACCAGGAGGCTGCCGCCATCAGGCCCGACACGGCCCCGGACGCACCGATCATCGGCAGGACCTGAAAGGGATTCACGATGGCGTAGAACACCGCCCCGCACACGGCGGATGCGGCCGATAGGAGAAAGAATCGCCCGGCGCCGCAGCGCCGGACGATGGGCGTACCGAACGCGGCGAGCCAGACGCCGTTGATCAGCACATGGGCCCAGGAGCCATGGAGGAACGCGTAGGTCAGCGCGGTCCAGGGCCGCCCCTCCTCCGGGGCCAGCACGTATTGCGCCAAGGCCATCATCGGCGTCACCGTGTCCTCCGGCACGCCCTCGCGCAGGGACCGCATGATCTCGTCCGCCTGCACGCCCCCGAACGCCACGGCCCAGCGCGCCGGGATGACAGACCAGTCGATGATCAGCGTGAAATCCGTTTCATCGGACAGGAAGAGCCGAAGGGCATGGATGCCGATCAGCACGGCCAAGCACAGGGTGATGGTTGCCGGCAGGTTGAGGATCGGCTCACGGAGACGGGGCGGTTGTGGAAACATGCAAAACTTTTTTGTCTGGCAGCCGCCTCGGGTCGTTGTGCCGGCGGCATTCGGTTCATTGTCTGAGTAGCCCTAATCCGGGTGCGGCGTCGAGAAAAACCAACAACTTAGCAACGGCGGAACTTGCCGAAGAGGAACGCTTTCCCTCTTCGATTCAGTTCGTGCAACTTTTCGTTAACCATAATGGAACCGGTTGGCCCGCGACGCGTTAACTCACCTTTTACTTTCCGCTTGAGCCTAAAATGCAACCATGTCAGTTTGGTTAAAAGAACGTTAACCGGCTGGTGGGGCATGCGGCAGGATTATTTCAAGAATGGCCTTTTCTGTGGCGTAAATGAGAAGCCTGCCGCTTTCGGCACATTCATCAAATCAGCCCTTCTCGGCCTGTCGCTCCTCTTTTTCGGACAGGCCGCCCAGGCTCAAACGCTGGCCGCACTGCCCAATTCCAGCGCCCCAATCACGAGCGTCGGCACGGCCAAGCCGCTTCAGGGCTGGTCGCAGTTCTGCGACAAGTTTCGGTCCGAGTGCGCGGTGGACGTTTCGGAATCGGACATCATCGACCTGACCCCCCAGGTGTGGAAGACAATCGTCTCCGTAAACCAGCGCGTGAATGCGAGCGTGAAGGCCGTGACGGATGCCGACCACTGGGGAGTCGTCGACACCTGGGGCTTTCCCGACGACGGCCGCGGCGATTGCGAGGATTTTCAGCTCCTGAAGCGCAAGCTCCTCGCCGAGATGGGCCTGCCCCGCCGCGCCATGCGCATGACGGTCGTGATCGACGAGCTCGGCGAAGGCCATGCGGTGCTGATGGTCCGCACCAATCGGGGCGATTTCGTCCTCGACAACAAGACCTCGTCGGTCCTGCCCTGGCACCGCACCGGCTACGTCTACATCAAGCGCGAGAGCCAGGACACGGTCGGCTGGGTGTCGCTCGGCGGCATCGTGTCGTCGCCGACCACCACGGCGAACCGCTAAAACGAAATACCGGCGCCTCGAGCGCCGGTTTTGTTTTGCAGCAGCAAGTCTGTTCGAGGCGGATCAGTCGATCCGCCTCATGCCTTTTGCGAACCGCTTCCAGTTGTCCACATAGGTCCGGGCCGACCAGCGCAGCCGCTCGATCGCGTCGGCGTCGAGCACGCGGATCGCCTTGGCGGGTGCGCCGACGATCAGGGAATTGTCCGGAAAGGCCTTGCCCTCGGTCACCAGCGCATTGGCCCCCACGAGGCAGTTCGCGCCGATGCGCGCATGGTTGAGAACCGTGGCCCCCATGCCGATCAGGGAATTCTCCCCGATCGTGCAGCCGTGCAGGATGGCCTTGTGCCCGATGGTGCAGCCCGCCCCGACCGTCAGGGGTGCGCCCATGTCCGTGTGGAGCAAGGCCCCTTCCTGGATGTTGGTGGCCTCGCCGATGTCGATGAGCTCGTTGTCGCCGCGCAGCACGGCGCCGAACCAGATGCCCACATCGAGCCCGAGCCGCACCTTGCCGATCACATGGGAGTCCGGCGCGATCCAGAAGCGGTCAGGTTCGGGAAGGATCGGAGCGGTATCGTCGAGGCTGTAGATCGGCATCGCAGGTCCGAAAAGAAAAACAGCAGAACCTGGGATGAGGTTCTGCTGCGGGAAAGCCGGTTAGTCCTCGAGATCCGTGTCGAGGATCGCCATGGTGAAGTTGTAGGAGCGGTCCCCGTCCTCGTCGTCGAGAAAGAGGACGCCGACGAATTCCTCACCGATGTAAACTTCCGCCGAGTCGGCCTTCTTCGGGCGGCCGACGACGCGGATCGAGTGGTTCGCAAAGGTCTGGCGCAGATAGCGCTCGACTTTAGCCATCTCGGTTTTGTCCACTACAGGTCCTTTCTTGATGTCACGGATGCTGCACTTGCCATGCCGGGCCAACGCGAGCAAGCGGGGTTGGGTCCCTGAAGGGAGGCCCTCCGTCAGATTCCGTCGGATTCCGAGAAGCAATGATCCATGGAGCGAGCGGGCTCCTCGCATCCGGCCGTGCCGATGACCTTGGCCGGGACGCCGGCCACCGTGGCGTTGTGGGGGACGGGCTTGAGGACCACCGACCCGGCGGCGATTCTCGCGCAATGGCCGACCTCGATGTTGCCGAGGATCTTGGCGCCGGCGCCGATCAGGACACCGTGGCGGATCTTGGGATGGCGGTCGCCGCGCTCCTTGCCGGTGCCGCCCAGCGTCACGTCCTGGAGCATCGACACGTTGTCCTCGATGACCGCGGTCGCGCCCACCACGAGCCCGGTGGCGTGATCGAGGAAGATGCCCCGGCCGATCCGGGCCGCCGGGTGGATGTCGGTCTGGAACGTGTCGGAGGAGCGGCTCTGGAGGTAGAGCGCGAAGTCCTGCCGACCCCTCTTCCAGAGCCAATGGGCCAGGCGATGGGTCTGGATGGCGTGGAAGCCCTTGAAGTAGAGCACCGGCTCGATGGCCCGGGTGACCACCGGGTCGCGGTCGATCACGGCGCTGATGTCCGCCCGCATGGCCACGCCGATGGAGGGGTCGTCCTGCACGGCCTCCAGGAAGATCTGCTCGATGATGTCGGCCGGGACGGCCGCGTGGCCGAGGCGCGAGGCGACCCGGTGGATGACCGCGGCCTCCAGGCTCGGCTGGTGCAGGACCGCGCTGAGCACGAAGCCTGCGATGGCCGGCTCGGCCTGGACGATGGCCTCGGCCTCACCGCGCAGGCGGTTCCAGACCGGATCGACCTTTCCGGCCACGGCATCCGGGGCTCCCGGCTTCAGGCGCGTCTGTGTCATGATAGTCTCCTTGCCGGCTTCGCGAGGGCCTTCGGCATAGATAAGAAGCACGCGCCCCTTACCATAGATCCAAGCCCGCCATGACCTACTCTTTTTCGCCGTCCACGTCCAAGCTTGTCGTGTCCCTGTCCGACGGCATCGCGACGCTCGCCATCGACAATCCCTCCAAGCACAACGCCCTGGACCTGGAGATGTGGGGGGCCTTTCCCGACCTGATGGCGGCCCTCGACCGGGATCCGGCCGTGCGCGTGGTGGTCGTCCGGGGCGCCGGCCGGGAATCCTTCGCGTCCGGCGCCGATATCGGCGAATTCGCGACCCTGCGGGCCGATGCCGAGGGCGGACGGCGATACGAGGCCGTCAACGAGGCGGCCTTCTGGGCCGTCGCCCATTGCGCCAAGCCCGTCCTCGCCATGATCCGCGGCTTCTGCCTGGGCGGGGGCTTCGGCCTCGCCCTCTCCTGCGACCTGCGGGTCGCCTCCGAGAGCGCCGTCTTCGGCATCCCGGCGGCGCGGCTCGGGATCGGCTATCCGCCCGGCGCCATGAAGCTCGTGACGGCGGCCGTGGGCGCGCCCGCCGCCAAGGACCTGTTCTTCACCGCCCGGCGGATCGACGCCCGGGAGGCCGCGCGCCTCGGCGTAGTGCAGCAGGTGGTGGCCGACGAGGAGCTGGAAACGACGGTCGTGGCCCTTGCCCGGACCATCGCCAGGAATGCGCCCCTGACGATCCGGGCCGCCAAGGCCGCCATCGACCAAGCCATGGGCGTGGCCCACCCGGACGTGGACCCGGTCGCCCTCGCCGACCGGTGCTTCGACAGCGCCGACGCCGCCGAGGGCCGCAACGCCTTCCTGGACAAGCGCCCGCCGGTCTTCACGGGGCGGTAGGCTCAATGTCCAGCTCCCCGTCATGGCCGGGCTCGTCCCGGCCATCCCAATTGAGTGAGGCGCCGCGCCGTCCGGATCGGGATCACCGGCACAGGGCCGGTGATGACGAGAGAGGGCGAGATTGACGATCCGCTATTGCACTCCCCCTCATGCCTCCCGGCGGTACACGAAGTAGCGCCCTTCCGGCACGCCGGTCTCGGCCGAGACGTCCCGGCACGAGGGCAGGTCGAAGGCCCGGTCGCCGAGCAGGATCCCGCCCGGCCCGAGCAGGGCGTCGAGGAGCGGCGACAGGCGTGAGGCGAGGCTCAGATTCGCGGCCTCGTCCCCGGTCCCGATATCGATGTGGATCAGGGCCGCCGCGCCGCGCCCGTGCCGCGCGATGAAGGGCGGCAGGGTGTCGAAGAGATCGCCGACGACCAGATAGCCTTGCGGGGGATAGCAATCCGGATGGGCCGCGGGCGCGCGCTCGAACACGTGGATCTCCCGCCCCGGCAGCCGGGCGCGCAGGTGATCGTAGGTGCGCCCGTTGCCGAGGCCGATCTCGAGCACCAGCCCGGCCGGGCCGATGGCCTGCGCGGCCCAGTCGAGCAGGTCGCGCTGGGCGGTCAGGCGGCGGATGGCGCTGTCGAGCCGGGTCATGGGTGCCTCCCGGTCACGGCCGCCGGGCCAGGAAGTCGAGCACGCCCTGCTTGTGCACCTTGTCGCCGACCGCGAGGTTGTGGTCGCGGCCCGGGATGTCGAGGGCGGTGGCGTTGGGGATGAGCGCGGCGAGCGCCGGCCCGGAGCCCGACACGTCATCGGCCGTGCCCACGGACACCAGGGTCGGCAGCCGGATCGACGCCACCTCGGCCGGCGTGAGCACCTGCCGCGAGCCGCGGA
>DASZBB010000104.1:0-38803 GCA_035944695.1 Microvirga sp.
GTGCCCGCGCAATGCGTCCGATCCGTTCGCCCAGAGCCATGGTAATTTGCTCTGCCGGTGCATAGGGAGGGCGGCCCGGCTCATAGACCGAGTAGGATACAACGGGAGCAATCTGTTCCAGGCTGTCCTGCACCCATGTGAACCAACGTGAGCTGATGATCAGATCGGGATCTGACAGGCGCAGCATCTCGAAATTCGGCGAGCCGCGAAGGCCGAGATCGGCGACCTGCGGAGGCACATCCGGCTCGATGGCAATCTTCCGAAACTGCACAAGCTCGGTTGCCGCGACAGGCACGATCCCCAGGGCAAGCAACGTTTCAAACATGGCCCAGTCGACAACGGCAATCCGCTCGTGGGAGCTAGCCCTGCCTGTGCTGAACATGGTTGAGCCGAGGATGCCTCCAAGGATGCTGCGTCGGGTCAACGCGAATGCACTTCGTGCTGAGGAAGGCGGCATTGGCATTCGGCGCACCAGGAGGTGATCCTTCGGGTTGCTATAGTTAATACACGCTATGCTTCTACTTCTAAGATGAATGCTTTTCTGCCAACATCTCTTCTCGGGGATCAATCAGCTCTCGCAGATATCCATCATTCGCACCGCGGAGATCCAAATCCGTCGTGCCTTAGAAGGCGGTTGATGAACCGTAGATGCGTTTGCGTCAACAGATTTCTAACAAAATCGCAGTTGCTACAGTAACTTAGAACTTTTCCAAAATCCTCATTGTTTAATACCGCAATTGTGATTGTCGTTAGGGCGGCATCTCGCAGGAACGCCGGGCCGCTTGCCCGACTGCGTTTTGAGGCCCACAGCTCCTAGAGCCAACCCTTGGGCTAAAAAAGATAGAGTGTAGTTTATAGCAGTTTTGAAGATTATACATGCAGATTAAAACTATTACAAACTGCTGTTTAGAGTAGTTTTAAAACATAGCTCTTGCTTGAACCCAACGGAAACCATAGTCAGTGGCCCTGACCAACAATCCGCCGATTGCGCATGCGTGTGAGGCCAAACTGAGCCTCCGTGCGATCGAAAGCCGTGGGGGCATGTATGAAGCGTCGCTATGTGTTGAGTATGGGAGTGAGCCTGGCCGCACTTGCTGTGATGGTGGCATCGAGCGGGGACTCCATGGCTCAGGCGCAGCCTGCCTCCGGTGAGATCGCTCTTGAGACGGTCACCGTTGAGGGGCAGGGCGGCAGCGCAACTGGGCCGGTGAACGGCTATGTCCCCAATCGCACCGCAACGGGTTCCAAGACCGACACGCCTATCGAGGAAATCCCGCAGTCGGTTTCGGTGATCGGCCGCGAGCAGATCGAGGACCGCCAAGCCCAAAAGGTCGACGAGGCTCTGCGCTACACAGCTGGTGTTTTCGCACAACCCTTCGGCGAGGATTCCGACACGGACTGGTTTTACATCCGCGGCTTCGACGCTGGGCAGACGGGCGTCTTTCTCAACAATCTCCCACTTTATCAATATGGTTTCGGCGGCTTCTACATCGATCCGTTCATTCTGGAGCGCATCGAGGTACTCAAGGGACCGGCTTCCGCTCTCTATGGCGGCGCGGCAACCGGCGGCATCGTCAATCTGGTAAGCAAGCGGCCAACGACCGAGCCGTTGCGCTATGTCGAGACGGGCATCAACTCCTGGGGCAATGGATACGCCGCCTTCGATTTCGGCGGGGCGCTCGACAAGATCTGGTCCTATCGCCTGACCGGCAAGATGTCAGGTGGCGGTTGGGAAACGAGGGAGGCCGAGGATTTCCGCGGCGTCATTGCGCCGGCTCTCACATTCAGGCCCAATGCGGGTACAGAGCTGACCGTGCTCGCATCCTACCAGCACATGGATTTGTCGCATACGGGCGGCTTCCTGCCGTATATCGGCACAGTGGTTCCTGCTCCCTTCGGCCGCATTTCGCGCCGGTTCTACTACAACGAACCCGAAATCGATCTCTACCGCCGCGATCAGGCGATGATCAGCTACGAGTTCGAGCATGCTGTCAACGATGTTTGGACGCTTCGGCAGAACTTCCGCTACGCACATACGGATTCGAAGGAGCGCGGTCCCTATCCCTACGGCTATCTCGACCCCGCGACCGGTTTTCCTGTAGCGGTGCCCGCTGCGCCCAGCTATCTGCTCTATCGCATCGGGTTCGATCACCACACGGTGGTGAATACGCTGTCTATCGACAATCAAGCCGAGGCGAAGTTTGCGACGGGACCACTGAACCACACCCTCCTGCTCGGGCTAGACTACAAGTACTACAACATCGATCACATCCAGGCGTCCGGCGGTGGAACGCCGATCAGCCCGATCAACCCGGTCTACGGCGTGCCGCAGGGGCCGACGGTTCCTTATCTCGATCAAGACTTGACCATGAACCAGATCGGATTCTATGTGCAGGATCAGATTCGCTATGGCGGCTGGATCGCGACCCTGAACGGGCGCTACGATCACGTGTCCACGAAGAGCACCGACAAGGTCGGCGCTGCCAACTTCAGCGAGGAGGCCGGTGAGTTCAGCGGCCGTCTGGGACTGGGTTATGAGTTCGCCAATGGGATGACGCCCTATGTCGCCGTGTCGCGCTCATTCAATCCAGTCATCGGATCGGACTTCTTCGGTCAAGGATTTGAACCGGAGACGGGCCGGCAATATGAAGTCGGCGTCAAATACAAGCCAACCTTCTTTGACGGTCTCATTACCGCCTCCTTGTTCGACCTCACCCGCCAGAATGTTCTGACGTCCGATCCTGAGCACCTTTTCTTCGAGGCTCAATTGGGTGAGGTTCGCTCCCGCGGCTTCGAAGTTGAGGCGCAGGCCAATATCACGGAAAGCTTAAAGGCGATTGCCGCGTTTACGGCCTACGACATCGAAATAACCGACGATCCGAACACTGCGCTGATCGGAAACCGTCCCAACGTTGTGCCAGAGGTTCTCGCGTCGGGCTGGTTGGATTACACCATCCAGGATGGAGCGCTTAGGGGCCTCGGCTTCGGCGCAGGCGTCCGCTATGTCGGCTTCTCCTATGTGGACAACGAGAATACCCTGAAGGTGCCTGCCGCGACCGTGTTCGATGCCGGCATCCGCTATACCCGCGACAACTTCACGGTGGCGCTCAATGTCAACAACCTCTTCGACAACGAGTATGTCTCGTCCTGCGATACGCAGTACACCTGCAACTACGGCGCCGGTCGCGTCGCGACACTGAAGGCGAGCTACAAGTGGTGACGGGTGGGGCGGCATTTCACGGCGGCGTCCGCACGGCCATGTCGAGATCCATGTCCAAGGCTTCTATTCCAAAGTCTAACGGCGATGATCCGTTGTTCGAGCTGACGGATGTGAGCTTTTCGATCCCGGGGCGAACCTTGCTCCATCCTCTCACGCTGACCCTGTCCGGACAGCGCGTGATCGGATTGATCGGTCACAACGGGTCGGGCAAGTCGACGCTGATCAAGCTCCTAGCCCGCCAGCAGCCGGCATCCAGTGGGGTTATTGCCTTTGAACGCAGGGTGCTGGCTGACTGGGGGGATCGGCCGTTCGCGAGGCGGGTCGCCTATTTACCGCAGCAGACGCCGCCGGCCTCGGGCATGCTCGTCAAGGAACTCGTGGCGTTAGGCCGTTACCCATGGCATGGCCCCCTCGGCCGTTTCGGACCGGATGACCGCGAAAAAGTGCGGGAAGCCATGGCCCTTACCGATATCGAGCCCTTTGCCGACCGCCTCGTCGATACGCTCTCCGGCGGCGAGCGCCAGCGGGCTTGGCTGGCAATGCTCGTGGCGCAAGATGCTCATTTCCTGCTGCTCGACGAGCCGATTTCGGCGCTCGACGTCACCCACCAAGTGGAAGTACTGGCGCTGGTGCAGCGCCTCTCTCGCGAGCGCGGCCTTGGGGTGGTCATCGTGCTGCACGACATCAATATGGCCGCCCGTTTCTGCGACGAAATTCTGGCTTTGCAGATGGGACGGCTCATCGCCCGCGGCGCGCCCGACGAGATCATGACGCCGCACCAGCTGCAGGCCATCTTCGGTATCGCCATGGATGTCATTCCCCATCCTGTAACCGGCCAGCCTGTCAGTTTTGTTCGGTGACCGCGTCTCCAAGCTCCCGCTTGCTCTCCTCAGCCGCCGGCAGTACCTAGTGCTGTCATGCAACCCCTGCTGAAACGCTTCTTCGCGTATTATCGGCCTCATCGCGGCCTCTTCGTGCTGGACTTCTCCTGCGCAGTAGCCTCGGGCCTGCTTGAGCTCGGCTTCCCGATTGCCGTCAAGCTGTTCATCGACACCCTGCTCCCAACCGGTCAGTGGGGACTCATTGCCTTGGCCTCGGCGTTGCTGCTGGCCGTCTACGTCCTCAATGCCGGCCTCATGGCCACAGTGACTTATTGGGGGCACATGCTCGGTATCAACATCGAGACCGAGATGCGGCGTAAGGCGTTCGATCATCTCCAGAAGCTCTCCTTCGGATTCTTCGACAACCAGAAGACGGGGCATCTCGTGGCTCGGCTTACCAAGGACTTGGAAGAAATCGGCGAGGTCGCCCACCATGGGCCGGAGGACCTTTTCATCGCCCTGATGACTCTTGTGGGCGCGTTTATCCTCATGTTCACCGTCAACGTGAAGCTCGCTATCATCACGGCGCTCGTGGTGCCGCTCACCGCCTGGCTCACGACCCGCTACGGTGGCCGGATGACGCGGAACTGGCAAGTCCTCTACGGCCGCGTCGGAGACTTCAACGCGCGGATCGAGGAAAATGTCGGCGGTATTCGTGTGGTTCAAGCCTTCGCCAATGAAGACCACGAACGACGCCTGTTCGCCGTCGACAACCAGAGCTATCGCAAGACGAAGCTTGAAGCCTATAAGATCATGGCCGCTTCGACCTCGCTCAGCTACCTGAGCATGCGCCTCATCCAGATGGTTGTCATGGTCGCGGGCAGTTACCTGGTGCTTCAGGGCGAACTCAGCGCCGGTGGCTTCGTCGGCTTCCTGCTGCTCGTCGGCGTCTTCTTCCGCCCGATCGAGAAGATCAATTCCGTCATTGAGACCTACCCCAAGGGCATTGCCGGGTTCAAACGTTACGTCGCCTTCCTCGATACGCGTCCGGACATTGCCGATCGTCCCGGCGCGCGAGTTGTGAGCGGGCTCAACGGCGACATACAGTACCGCAACGTCCGGTTCGGCTATGCTCCCGAACGCAGGATTCTTAACGGGCTCAACCTGAGCATCAGGGCTGGCGAGACCATCGCCTTCGTCGGTCCGTCGGGAGCCGGTAAAACGACGATCTGTTCGTTGCTGCCCCGCTTCTACGAGGTCGATGACGGCGCGATCACCATCGACGGAATCGACATTCGGGACATGACGCTGCGCTCCCTTCGTAGCCAGATCGGCATCGTACAGCAGGATGTATTCCTGTTTGCGGGCACGATCCGCGAAAACATCGCCTATGGCCGACTTGACGCGAGCGAGGCCGAGATCCTGGAGGCTGCCCGCAGGGCCCGGCTCGACGAGGTAATCGCCTCCCTGCCTGCTGGCCTAAGTACGATTATCGGAGAGCGGGGCGTCAAGCTGTCGGGAGGCCAGAAACAGCGCCTCGCCATCGCGCGCATCTTCCTCAAGAACCCGCCGATCCTGATCCTCGACGAGGCCACATCCGCCCTCGATACGCAAACTGAGCGGGCGATTCAGCAGGCTTTGGCCGAACTGTCGATCGGGCGCACGACTTTGGTGATAGCCCACCGTCTCGCCACTATCGTGAATGCAGACCGGATCGCGGTGATCGATCATGGCGTGATCGTGGAACAGGGTGACCACACTGAGCTTCTGGCCCTCGGCGGAATCTATAGGCGGCTGAACGAGGCGCAGTTTGCCTGACCGGATCAGCTGCCCGCCGCGTCCGTCCAGAACTGCAGGCTTCGTGCATTGACGGGAGATCCTGCGGCTTCGTTGATGGCGAGGATCGCATAGTGAAAGCGCCGGGCCTCCTCCGGGCTCACGAGAAGCTTCAGGCTATGAATGATCCGCGTGATGCGCAGGTGATTGTGGTCAAAAGACGAAAGCCACCACTGAGTGTTCTGGTAGAACAGGAGCATCCGTTCGGCGGCCTTCCCGAGAGTGTTCTGTGCGTTGCGATCCATCCTGATCACGTCCATTTCCGCCGGCGTCAGAACAGGGGCACCGGGCTGGGCGCCGCTACGGGTCTGCAACGGAAAGAGCCACTGGATATAGTCATGCACCTCTTCCAGCCGTTCGTCGGAAAAAGCGAGCGCATCGGCCGCTAGACGTCCTCGGCCATCGCGTCCGACTCCGACGAGGTAGGCATGGAGAGGCCCTGCCGTTGTTCCAGTCATTGCTTGATCTTCGATCCGGAGCGCTAGGCTGGAGGTCTACTGTGGCTTATGTGAGGAGGCTCGCTGCGAAGCGGGCGCAGACAAGCAGGAGGAAAATGCCGAATGCCACCTCGAGCCTGCGCTTCGAAAGCCTATGCGCCAAGCGTGCGCCGATCGGAGCCATCCAGGTGCTGGTGGGGATGAACAGAACGAAGCCCAGGAGTGACACGTAGCCCAACGCAAGCGGCGGCTGGAACGCCGTTACGGTAGGATAGTCTGCCATATGCGGCCAGCCGGCGTAGATGTAGCCGATGGCGCCCGGGATCGAGATCAGGATGCCAAGGCCCGAAGAGGTCGCCACTGCCTGGTGGATCGGGCGGTTGTAGAAGGTCATGAACAGGTTGGAGAGCTGACCGCCGCCTATGCCCATGAGCGCGGAGAGAATACCGATGATCCAACCGTAGATCACCATGATGGGTTTAGCCGGCATGTCGAGGCCGAAGCGCCAGGTGTCCTTGCCGAAGAGCAGGCGGATGGCCGAAATTCCAGCGACGACCACGAACACGGCCTTGAACAGATCGGCCGGGGCGTAGCGGGCGATGATGCTGCCGACGACGACCCCGAGCACGACCGGTACAGCCCAGACCCGCAGGATGGTCATATCGACGGCACCCTTGGCCTTGTGGGCATTGAAGGAGCGGATCGAGGTCGGAATGATGATGGCGAGCGAGGTGCCGACGCAGAGCGGCATGCGCACCTCCTCAGGCACTTCCAGAATCCGGAAGAGTTCGTAGAGGATCGGCACGGCGACGGCCCCGCCGCCGACCCCGAACACACCGGCTAGCAGGCCGGTGATCGCACCAGCCGCCAGGAGTGCAACCACGAGCCATGCCAAGTCGATCAGTGGGATACCAAACATCGGAAGTTCCATCTCAGGGGGAAGAGATTGCCGTAGGATTTTTTCGATCCAGCTGCAAGTGAGGCCCTTGCAGAGCTGCCCTACAGGGAGGTGCTTGCTGCATGCCGCTCCTGGTACTCACGCGCCCTCTGGTCGATCCAGGACCGGTCCGTGATCCCGCCGGGATTGGTCCGAGTGGCCATGGCGTCCATGAAAGCGAGGAAACGTTCGTGGGCGACACCATAGAGCCGGCGCAGCTCGTCCAATGGTTCCGGATGGTCGTCCACGCGCAGGTCGAGCATCGGATAGGGCTCGTCGCGCCAGATCTTGAGGGCTGCAGATTGCTTGCCGCGCTTGTCGCCGCCCTGAGCTTGACCTGCGTCCAGCGCCGTCATGAGGCGGTCCGCGAAGGGCAGGTTCATGCGCCGCTTGTAGGTTTCGAGCGTGGCTTCAATGACCACTGGACCTGCCAGCATGTTGCCGGCCACAGAGACGCCCTCATCCATGAGATGACCGCACCAGTCGATGCAGTCTTGTCCTGTATGGGCTGCTGCGCGGCCGTCGCGATCAATCACATGGAGCTGCCGGGAGCCACGGCCAGGATCCTGGGCCGTGAGGATCGCGACGATCTCCTCGGCGCTTCTTCCCTCGGCCAGGAGCCTGATGCCGTCCGTGCCGTAGAGCGGGTTGACGAGCGCCTGCGTGGCGAGAGCCCCGATCCGTGCGGTGCCATGGGGGCAGAGCGCTCCCACGGCGAAGAACTTGGTCGTGACGGCAACACCGAAGGCGCCGGTCTCGGGATCCTTGGCGATGATCGACCAGGTCATGTCCTCTCCCCCTCAGCGTCCGACTGCATAGGCTTGCATAAGGCGCGGCGTGGCGGCACCGTGCAGCAATCCGTCCTTGTCGCGGCTCGCTGCCACCAGGCGTCCGACCGTCCAGGCAGGCGCCACCTCCACCTCATGGCCGCGTGCCCGCAGATCGTCGAGAACCTCGGCGCCATAGGTCTCCTCGGCCATGAGATGGCCGGGCTTCTGCTCGCGCGGATAGAAGGAGGAGGGGAAATGCGCCGTGTGCGACATGGGCTGGTCGATGGCCTCCTGCAGATTCAGGCCATGATGGGCATGGCGCAGGAACAGCAAAAGCTGCCACTGCTCCTGCTGGTCGCCACCCGGCGAGCCGAAGACCATGTAAGGTTCGCCATCCTTCTCCGCGAGAGTCGGGGTGAGCGTCGTACGCGGCCGCTTGCCCGGAGCGAGGCTCGCCGGCAGGCCTTCTTCGAGCCAGAACATCTGGGCACGGGAATTGAGCATGAAGCCGAGTTCCGGAATGACCGGCGAGGATTGCAGCCAACCGCCCGAAGGCATGGCGGCGATCATGTTGCCGAAACGATCCACCACGTCGATATGCACCGTGTCGCCACGGCGAGCGGAGTGCATGGACTGCAACGTCGGCTCGCCGCCCGACACCTTCTTGTCTGTGGTGGACAACTCCCGCAGTGCCTTGAGCGCATGCTCCACCTGGGCCTCATAGCCTTCGACGCGGCCCGGCCGCAGCTCCAGGGAGGCCTTGTCGGTGATGACCTTGCGGCGCTCGTCGTTATAGGCATCCGAGAGCAGCGTCTGGATCGGCACGTCGACGAAATCCGGATCACCGTAATAGGCCTCGCGGTCGGCGAAGGCCAGCTTCATGGACTCGACAACCGTGTGGATGAACTCGGCGCTGGTCGGGCCCATGGCGGCGAGGTCGAAGCCCTTCAGCAGCGCCAAAGTCTGCAGGAAGACGGGACCTTGCCCCCAGGGCCGGATCTTGTTCACGCGGTAGTTATGGTACTCGTAGGTCTGCGGCACGTCATAGGATGCCTGCCAGTGAGCCATATCATCGGCGGTGAGCACGCCGCGATGGCGCGAGCCGCTCTGATCCATCGCTTCCGTCTTGCGCACGAAGGCGTCGATGGCCTCGGCCACAAAGCCCTTGTAGAAGGCATTGCGGGCTGCTTCGATCTGAGCCTCGCGGTCGCTTCCCTTGGCTTCGCCCTCGCGGATGATCCGTTTCCAGGTGTCGGCGAGCTGCGGGTTGCGGAAGAGCTGCCGCGGCTTGGGTACCTCGCCGCCGGGCAGAAAGACGGCTGCGGAGGTCGGCCATTCCGTCTGGAAGAATTCCTTCAAGCCCTTGATGGTGTCCGACACCCGCGGCAGCAGAGGGTGACCCTGTTCGGCGTAGTAGATGGCAGGCTCAAGCACGTCTCTCAGCGACAGGAGGCCGTGGTCGCGCAGCAGCAGCATCCAGGCATCGAAGGCGCCGGGCACGACAGTGGCGAGCAGGCCGTTCCCGGGAATGAGCTTGAGGCCTTCGTTCCTGTAGTGAGCGATGGTGGCACCTTTCGGGGCCGTACCCTGGCCGCAGAGCACTTCGATTTTCTTGGTCCTGGCGGAGTAGAATACCGCCGGCACTTCGCCGGAGGGTCCCACAAGATGCGGCTCAACGACCTGCAGCACGAAAGCGGAGGCAACACAGGCGTCGAAGGCGTTGCCGCCCTTCTCGAGCATCGCCATGCCCGCCGCGGACGCGAGCCAGTGGGTGGAGGTGACGATGCCGAAGGTGCCGAGGATCTCTGGGCGGGTCGTAAACATATGTCTTATCCGGAGTTGGCGTAGATCTTATTGTTCGCGGGGATCGAGCGCGTCGCGCAGGCCGTCGCCGAGCAGGTTGAAGCCGAGCACGATCAGGAAGATCGCGGTCCCTGGGAAGATTGACATCCAAGGAGCTTGATCCATGAAGTTCTTGGCGGTGTTGAGCATCGAGCCCCAGGATGGATTGGGAGGTTGCTGGCCAAGACCGAGGAACGACAGGCTCGCCTCCGCGATGATGGCCGTCGCGATGGTGAGCGTGCCCTGGACCAGGATCGGCGGCAGGACGTTCGGCAGAACATAACGCACTAGGATCCAGAAATCGGGGAGACCGATGGCGCGCGCTCCTTCTACGTAATCCTCAGCTTTCACGGTCAGCACTTGGCCACGGGTCAGGCGGATGAAGATCGGCATGGCCGACAGGCCAATGGCGATCATGGCATTGGTGAGGCTGGGGCCGAGAAACGCTGCCAGCGCAATGGCGAAGATGAGGAACGGGATCGCCAGCATGGCGTCGGTGGCGCGGGAGATCGCGGCGTCGATCCAGCCGCCGAAATAACCTGCGACAAGCCCGAACGGCACGCCGAGGACGATGGCGATGGTGACGGAAACCACGCCGGCCATGATGGAAGCGCGAGCGCCCCAGAGCATGCGGGAGAGGAGGTCTCGCCCGAGTTCGTCGGTGCCGAACCAGAACAGGGCGGACGGCGCCTTGCGAATGCTCGTGAAGCTCGGCTTGATCGGGTCATAAGGCGCGAAGTATGGCCCGACGAGGGCAACGAGCACGAAGAACAGCACGATGGCGCCGCCGAGCACAGCGCTCTTGTTCTTCAGGAACTTGGCAAGGACGCGGCTGCGTTTCTTCGGCAGTGCGACCTCGTCGGCGATAACGGCTGTGGCGGTCATGTGGCGTGCCTCAGGCGGGGATTGACGAGAACGTACAGGACATCTGCGAGGAGGTTCATGAAGATGAAGCCCACCGCCGTGCAGAGGACGACGCCCTGCACCACGGCGTAGTCCCGGTTGAACACCGCATCGACGATGAGCTTGCCGAAGCCCGGGATGGTGAAGATCTGCTCCGTGAGCACGGCGCCGGCCAGGAGCTCGCCGAAGAGCAGGGTGGAGAGGGTCACGATGGGCACAAGTGCATTGCGCAAGGCATGCTTCAGAATGACCTTTCGCGACAGGAGTCCCTTGGCGCGGGCCGTGCGGATGTAATCGGAGCGCATCACGCCGAGCATGGCGCTGCGGGTGTGACGCATCAGGCTCGCGGCCAACCCGGTGCCGAGCACGAAGGCAGGCATAAGCATGGTCTTGATATTGAGCCAGAGATCCTCGGTCGGCGGCACATAGCCGGAGGCGGGGAGGAGCTGCCAGCGGACCGAGACCAGCATGATGAGCATGATCCCGAGCCAGAAATTGGGAATCGAGAGCCCGGACAGGGCGATGACGTTGGCCGTGTAGTCGACCGTCGTTCCCTTCTTCACGGCGGAGATGATGCCGGTGGGGATCCCGATGGCGAGCGCCACGATCATGGCCATGATCGCCAGTTCGAGCGTCACGGGCAGCTTGCTGAGGATAAGCTCGAGAACGGGGATGTCCGTGCGCAGCGAGATTCCGAGATTGCCGGTGAGCGCTGATCCGATCCAGGCGAAGTACTGAACCGGGATTGGATCGTCCAGGCGGTACTTCTCGCGCAGATAGGCAAGCACCTGCGGATCACGTTCTTCGCCTGCCATGGTCAGCACGGGATCGCCGGGCAGAAGCTTCTGCAGGGCGAAGACCAGGATCGACACGATGATCAGCGTCGGGATGGCAATCAGTATTCGTCGTCCGATGTAGCGCAGCATCAGCTCGTGAAACCTGTAGCAAGAAAGGGCAGGGGCGTGCCCGATTGTTAGACCGGACACGCTGACTTGGTTCGTCTTAGGAAGCGAGCTTGACACCCTTCAGGCGGATCATCCCGTCTGGATAGGGTTTGAAGTTCTGAAGCTTCTTCGAGTGAACGAAGGGCCAAGGCTGGTAGTAGGTGTAGATGATCGGCAGATCCTGCTTCAGGATCTCCTGCGCGGCATCGTAGAGCTGCTTGCGCTTCGCCTCGTCGTTGGTGACGCGGGCATCGTTCAGGAGTTTGTCCACCTGCTCATTGCAGTAGCGGCCGTCATTCAGGGCGCCCTTGCAGGTGACGAAGGCGTGAATGTTGCCGTCGGGATCGACGCGGCCGGACCAGCCGATCACATTCACGTCGAAATTGCCGGCCTGTGCCTCCTTCTGCATGGCCGCGAACTCGGTCGGGCGCAGCGAGATATCGAAGCCGGCCTCCGCAGCCATCGCCTGGATGATCTCGGCGATCTGCTGGGTCGTCGTGCTGGTGCCGAAGGTCAATTCGAACTTCACCCGGTCGACGCCCGCTTCCTTCAGGAGCTGCTTCGCCTTGGCCACGTCGCGTGTCGTGGGGCCGAACTTCGGATTGTTGTAGGGGCTGGCCTGCGGGAATGGCTGGCCGGCCGGCGGATAGATGCCCGCCCCGACGACCTCGTTGATCACGTTGCGATCGATCGACAGCTCGAAGGCCTGACGGACCCGCTTGTCCCGGCCGAGGGGGCCTTTGGCGCGCTCGCCGTTGTTCGTGTTGATGGTCAGGCCTTGGTAGCCGATGCCGGAGACCGGGGCGAAGACCAGGTTGGAATCGCCTTTTGCCGCCGGAACGTCGCTCGGCGCAAGCCGCTCGATCAGATCGAGATTGCCGGAGCGCAGGTTGGCGAGACGCACAGTCGTGTCCGGAATGGGCTGGAACACGATGCGCTCGAAGTTGAAATTCTTGGCGTCCCAGTGATCGGCGAACTTCTCCAGCACGATGCGGTCGTTCTGCACGCGCTCGACGAACTTGTAGGGGCCCGAGCAGACCGGTTTCTGGCCGAATTCCGCAGACGCAAAGGCCTTCGGCGACAGGATCATGCCAGCACGGTCCGAGAGCTGCGAGAGCAGGGTCGCGTCCGGGCGCGAGAGATTGACCTTCACGGTCAGGTCATCGACGGCCTCGACATTGTCCACCGAGGTTAGTTCGCTCTTACGCAGGGAATCCGGAAGGGTGCGGGCACGGTCGATATTGGCCTTCACGGCAGCAGCATTCAGAGGCTCGCCGTCGTGGAACTTGACGCCCGGACGCAGCTTGAAGGTGAGCGACTTGCCATCATCGCTCCAGCTCCACTCGGTAGCGAGTTCGGGCGTGAATTTTAGATCGGGCGTGATGTCGACGAGCTTGTTGCACAGCGACGTGAACACGATACGCCCGACGAAGGTGCGTGCGCGATGCGGATCGAGCACATCGGGATCCTCGTTCAGGCCGATGCGCAAGGTCTGTGCGGAAGCCGCGGTGCTCATCATGAGCCCGGCAGCCAAGGCCAAGAGCAGTCTCTTTTTCATTCCTTCGTCCTCCAATCGTCCTCTGGATGTCATCCTCTGAGTTCAAGGGCTCGTCGTGACGGGCTTATCCTGCCGTTCACGCCAAGTTCTGTAGAGCGCCAAGCGCTTCGTCAGCGCCGCGCTCGGGGGCGGTGCGCTGATGGAGCCAGCCCCCGCTCCCTGGATTTCGCGCCAGAAATGGCAGGCCACCTGCCGCCCGTCCGGCGCGGCTTCGAGAGCAGGGTGCTGTTCCTTGCAGACGGCGCGGGCATGGGGGCACCGGGTATGAAAACGGCAGCCCGAGGGCGGCGCGGCGGGGCTCGGCACGTCGCCCTGGAGCAGCGCCTTGGGCTGCCGGTTCGTCGGGCTCGGGACGGGAATCGCGGCGAGGAGCGCTTGCGTATAAGGATGCAGCGGATTGTCGAAGAGCGCATCGGTGTCCGACAGCTCAACGATTTCGCCCAGATACATTACGGCGACCCGGTCGCTCATATGGCGGATGACGGCCAAATCATGCGCCACGATGACGAGTGTCAGGCCGAAGCGGCCCTTCAGGTCCTCGAGCAGGTTGATGATCTGCGCCTGGATCGACACGTCGAGAGCCGAAACCGGTTCGTCGCCGACGATCAGCTTCGGATCGCCCGCGAGGGCCCGGGCAATGCCGATGCGCTGGCGCTGGCCGCCAGAGAACTCGTGCGGGTAGCGGTCGGCATGGGTCGGCAGGAGTCCGACCGTGCGCATGAGATCCGCCACACGCTCCCGCTTCTCCCGGCCGGCAGCGAGATTATGCAGCCAGATCGGCTCCGCGATGATATCGCCCACGTTCATCCGTGGGTTGAGCGAGGCATAGGGATCCTGGAAGATGATTTGCAGCTCGCGCCTCAGCTTACGCAGTTCGCTCTTGTCGAGCTTCAGGATCGAGCGCCCTTCGTAGCGCACATCGCCATCGGTCGCTTCGATCAATCGCAGCAGCAGGCGGCCCAGAGTGGATTTGCCACAACCGGATTCGCCCACGATGGCGAAGGTCTCGCCGCGCCGAATGCCCAGCGAGACGCCGTCGACAGCTCGCACGACGGTCGGCCGGGAGAGCAGGCCGCCGCTGCCGAAGTGCTTCTTGAGGCCAACACCTTCGAGGATGATGTCGTTGTCGTTCACCACGCTCATCAAGCGGCTCCACGGTGAAGTTCGAGAGGGGCATACCAGCATCGCGCCCGGTGGTCCGGTTTGATCTCCGCAAGCGGCGGAGGATCGTTCGCGCAATGGGTGTCCGAGAACGGGCAGCGTGGCGTGAAGCGGCAGCCCTTGGGCATCAGCTCTGCCGGAGGCACCGTGCCGCGAATGGTGGCGAGCCGGCCCTGGCGACGTCCGAGGGATGGGACCGAGCCCATGAGGCCGATGGTGTAGGGGTGCTGCGGATCATCGAAGATCGCCTGGACAGGGCCGCTTTCGACGACCTTGCCCGCATACATCACGGCGACTTCGTCCGCGACCTCCGCCACTACGCCGAGGTCATGGGTGATGAGGATCATCGCGGTGCCGGTCTCCTCCTGGAGGCGCCGGATGAGAGTGAGGATCTGGGCTTGGATGGTAACGTCGAGAGCCGTGGTGGGCTCGTCGGCGATCAGGAGCTGCGGGTCGTTGGCGAGCGCCATGGCGATCATGACGCGCTGACGCATGCCGCCCGACATCTCGTGTGGATAGGCGCGCAGGCGCTTCTCGGGCGCCGGGATGCGGACCTTCTTCAGCATGTCGAGCGCCCGCTCCATGGCCTCAGCGTTGGAGACCCCGCGGTGGCGGACGATTCCCTCGGCGATCTGGTCGCCGATGGTGAAGGCAGGGTTGAGCGACGTCATAGGCTCCTGGAAGATCATCGCCATCCTGTCGCCGCGCAGATCCGCCCTCTCGCGTTCGGAGAGGGTCAGGAGGTCCTGGCCGTCGAACTGGGCTGAGCCGGCAACGATCCTCGCGGGCGGCGTGGGCAGAAGGCCCATGAGGGCGAGCGAGGTCACGCTCTTGCCGCAGCCGGATTCGCCTACGATGCACAGGGTCTTGCCCTTGCTCACGGAGAAGGAGACGTCATCGACCACATTCACGCCCTTCGGCGCGCCATCGAAACGCACGGAAAGGCCCTGGACTGTGAGCAACGGCGGCTCGGCGGCAAGGGCAGCATTGCCCGGTGTGTGAACCTGTGCGGTTGTATCTCGGACCGCTTCATGTCCCATGGCGAATTTTATCCTTGTTCTTAGCTGTCGCGGGGAGTGTCGGAATCTGCCCGTCGATGCGATCGGGCAGGGGGGTCGTCATCACCTTCAGGAGGCCGTCCCGCACCAGTTCGAGATGCTCGCGCATCGCCTGCTCTGCCGCGTGGGCTTCGCGCTGGGCAATGGCTGCGATCACGCGGCGGTGCTGCTCGATATAGCGCTTCTGACGTTCGCTCGAACGAGCCCGTTCTCGCAGGATCTGCCAGGTCGTATCCTGCCGGATGCGATCGACCATGTCGAAGATGGCCAGAAGAAGCGAGTTCCCGGCGGCTTCAGCGATGGTGCGGTGCAAGGCGCTGTCCCAGAGCTCGCGACCGTCTGCATCCGAACTGGAGGCCGTCTTCTCAGCGAGCCGAAGGAGGCGTTCGATGTCGCCATTCGTGGCCCGCATGGCAGCGAGCCGGGCCAGGGCGGGCTCGATCTCCAGGCGTACGTCCATTACCTCAAGCGGGTGGGTACGCTTTGCCAGTTCTTCCAAATTGGTCGGCGTATGGGTCGGCCGGGGGCCTAGGAAGGTCCCTTTGCCCTGGTGGCGCCAGATCCGCCCCTCGGCCTCCAGAACCTCGAGCGCTCGCCGCAGGGCGCGCCTGCCGATGCCGATCTGCGCCGCCAGCACGCGCTCGGGCGGAAGCCGCCTGTCTCCCTCGGGAGAACTGTCATCCAGGAGAGTTCTCAATCGCTCGAGGGCAAAGTTCGAGCTGTCCGTGAACAGATCGGCGTTGGACATGGCATCCAGCTCCGTGCGAACCAATCTTGCCTTTGGGCCGTCAACTGCGCAGCCTTGTTACGCGGAGCGGCCCTTGGACGAAACAAGGCTAATCCGATCCTGAACCAATTTGCAACTGGTTCGGTGATGGTTCCTTAGTCGATCGTGCCGCTTCCGGCGCCACATGGGCGCGGGCCTGCGGATCCCGCTCCGAGAATCGCGGCAGACGTGCACAAAGTTTGCTCATCGGCCGTTGTCATTGCCGCTTCGGAGCTAGGCGGAGAGCGTTGGCCCAAAACTTGCTTGAACGGCCCGGTACCTGAATCCCGGTGCGCAGCGAGGGCTTCGAGACACTTGACCATAGACATACAATCCGGTCAGCGGCCTCTTCGCGTGGCGATCATCGAGGAAAACAGCATCAGGGCGGCCATTCTCGTTGATGGATTGCGGGAGGCCGGAATCGTTGATGTCGAGGTCATCGAAACGATGACCAACATGCTCCGGCGTCTGAGCACCATCGATCCGGACGTCATTATCATCGGCATCGAGAACCCCAGCCGCGACGTCCTGGAGCAGATGTTCCAAGTCTCGAAACTGGTGTCGCGCCCAGTGGCGATGTTCGTGGATCGCTCCGACGGGTCGATGATCCAAGCGGCCGTTGAGGCCGGCGTGTCGGCCTACGTGGTCGATGGGCTGCGCAAGGAGCGGGTGAAACCCATCGTGGACATGGCGGTGAGCCGCTTCAACGCCTTCGACCGCCTGCAGCGCGAACTGCTGGAGGCGCGCAGCGAATTGGCGTCCCGCAAGGTTATTGAGCGCGCCAAGGGCATTCTGATGAAAACCAGGCAACTCTCGGAGGAGGAGGCCTACGGGCTTCTCCGGCAGACCGCCATGAACGAGAAACGGAAGCTCGTCGACATCGCCCAGAGCGTCGTGACGGCAGCGTCCCTTCTGGAGAAATAAGCGCGTGTGGGATTTGGAAAAGGCGGGGAGCGGTCCCATGCAGCAGGACGGATCGGTCAATGACACTTCCTCGAAGACGAAGGGGGGGCCGATCCCCGAACGTCTGGTTCGCGTCGGGTTCATTCCTCTCCTCGACATGGCCGTTCTGGTGGCTGCCGCCGAGCAGGGCTTTGCCCGCCGCGAAGGCATCCGCCTGGAGCTGATCAAGGACGTCTCTTGGTCCAATATCCGCGACCGGCTGGCGTTTCGCCAGTTCGACGTGGCCCACATGCTGGGCCCGATGCCGATTGCGTCCCAGCTGCATCTTGGGTCCAATCCTTATCCCTGCTTCACACCCTTCGCCCTCGGGCGCGGCGGCAATGCAATCACGCTTTCGGTGGAACTCTATCGCGAGATGCGGGCTCTGGTCGGTCTCGACGGTTCGGAGAATGCGCTGGGCAACGGCTTGGCCTTGAAGCAGGTGGTCGAGCAACGGCGTCGGTCCGGCAGGAAGCCCCTCGTCTTTGCCATGACCTATCCCTTCTCATCCCACAATTACGAGTTCCGGTTCTGGCTCGCCGCCGCCGGGATCAATCCCGATACCGACGTGACCATGACGATCGTCCCGCCTCCGCTCACGGTCGACGCCATGACGGCACAGGCGATCGATGGGTTCTGCGTCAATGCTCCTTGGAACATGATCGCAGTGGAGAAGGGCATCGGGCGCATGGTGGCGACCAAGGCCGACATCTGGCCCTCTGCTCCGGAAAAGGTGCTGGGCGTCAGTCCCGAATGGGCGGAGGAGAATCCCGAGACCCTGTCACGCCTCATCGTGGCGCTCGATGCCGCCGCGCGCTGGTGTGACGACGAGCAGAACCATAGCGACTTAGCGAGCATGATGTCGGATCTCGCCTATGTGGGCGTCCCCTCCGAAATGATCCTTCGTCTGCTATCGGGGAAACTTACGGTCGACCCCGACGGTAGAACGCGGGAGGTCAGGAACTACATGGCCTTCCACGATCAGCACGCGAACTTTCCCTGGATCAGCCAAGCCCTGTGGATCTACAGCCAGATGATCCGATGGGGACAGGTTTCCTACGACGAAGCAGGGTTGTCTCGGGTTCGGGCAGCCTATCGTCCCGACATGTACCGGGCCGTGCTCGGGCGTACGGGCACGGCCGTACCGCCGATCGACAGCAGGATCGAGGGAGCAGAGACGGAGAAGTTCATCGATGGCCGCAGCTTCATGTCCGACGACATTCCCGGCTATGTCAAAGGCTTCGACATCCGGAGCTCGGCCAATCCCGCGGTCGCAGAATAGGCATTGCACCGCACACAACAAAGGCGCACTGCACAAATTATGGCCTTGAGCACAAAGTGGGCACTCTGTACCTTTTCTAAGTGAGAGACGGGTCGGACAAGGACGTCAGGACCTCTCTCGATGATAGGCCGGTCAATGATGACGGGCCATAGATGCCTCACAAGGGCGTTTTCCGACAACGGCGTCGCTGGATCAGCTGTACCCGCGCTTATGCGGCTTTCAGTTCATCTCGCGGCGTTTTTTGCGTTTCGGCCGGCTCTGCAGGATCCGGCAACGGCGATCTGCGTCCGGTCGAGCCTCGCGGTTTCCGGCAGATCGTCAAAGACGACCTTTCAGTCGGTCCCGTCCGCGAAAGCTGACGACAGGAACAGGGGAAGCACGATGCAGACACCGAAGATCACCCGTCGAGACGCGCTTCGCGGTGCCAGTGCCGTCCTGACGCTGACCGCTGCGAAAGCTGCTTTTCCGGGCGGCGCTTTTGCTCAAAGTGCGGAGCCTGAAACGAGGACGGTCAAGCTCGGCTACATCGCGCTTACCGATGCGGCCGCTCTGATCATCGCCAAGGAAAAGGGCTTCTTCGCCAAGCATGGCCTGCCGGATGCGGAAGTGCTCAAGCAGGCCTCCTGGGGCGCGACCCGCGACAATCTCGTGCTGGGTTCGGAAGCCAACGGTATCGATGGCGCCCATATCCTGACGCCGATGCCCTACTTGATTTCCACCGGCAAGGTGACGCAAGGCGGCGTGCCGACCCCGATGTACATTCTGGCGCGCCTGAACCTCGACGCGCAGGCGATCTCGGTTGCCTCCGAATACAACGGCTTGAAGCTTGGACTCGATTCATCCCCTCTGAAGGAAGCCTTTGCGAAGAAGCGGGCGGCCGGCGGCGACCCGAAGGTCGCCATGACCTTCCCGGGCGGCACGCACGATCTCTGGGTCCGCTACTGGCTCGCGGCTGGCGGCATCGATCCGGATAAGGACGTGTCGACCATCGTGGTGCCGCCGCCCCAGATGGTCGCCAACATGAAGGTCGGCACCATGGACGCCTTCTGCGTCGGCGAGCCCTGGAATGCGCAACTCATCAGCCAGAAGCTCGGATACACCGCAGCCAACACATACGAACTCTGGAACAGGCATCCGGAAAAAGCCCTCGGTCTGCGCGCCGCATGGGTGGACAAGCACCCGAAGGCCGCTCGGGCACTGCTCATGGCCGTAATGGAGGCGCAGGCCTGGTGCGACAAGCTCGAGAACCGCGAGGAGATGTGCAAGATCGTCGGCACCCGCGCCTGGTTCAACGTGCCCGTCGCCGACATCCTGCCGCGCCAGAAGGGGGAATACGACTATGGCAACGACGGCAAAGTGGTGAAGGACTCGCCCGGGATCATGAAGTTCTGGCGCGATCACGCCTCCTTCCCGTTCAAGTCGCACGATCTCTGGTTCATCGCCGAGAACATGCGCTGGGGCAAGTTCGACACGAACACCGATGCCAGGGCGCTTGTCGACAAGGTCAACCGCGCCGATCTCTGGCGCGAGGCGGCGAAGACCCTCGGCATTGCCGCCAACGACATTCCGGCCAGCGACAGTCGCGGCAAGGAGACCTTCTTCGACGGCAAGGTCTTCGATCCGGAGAATCCGCAAGCCTATCTCGCCAGCCTGCCCATCAAGCGCATCGCGTAACTATCGGAGAACGTGCTCATGGTTCACTCCGCCCGCATCGTTGCTCTTCCGAACCCGAAAGCAGCACCTCCTGTCGGGCCGGCCGCGCTGCATCCGCTGGCGCCGAAGCCGGTCAGCGTTCCCTCCCGCTTGGCTCGCATCGGCGCAGGCGTCGTCAGGCAGCTGGCGGCGCCGGTTCTGACCATCGCGTTCCTGCTCGTCCTCTGGCAGATGCTGGCCTCGAGCCCCACCTCGGCGCTGCCCAGCCCGCTGAAGGTCATCGACGAAAGCTGGGAGATCATCGTCAATCCCCTCAAGGTCGGGAACGGCATCGACCAGGGTCTCTTCTGGCACGTGAGCGCATCCCTGGTCCGCGTCGGCTACGGCTACGCGCTTGCAGCCATTGTCGGCATTGGCTTCGGCGTCCTGCTCGGCCAGTCGACGCTCGCCATGCGGGGACTCGACCCTGTGTTCCAGGTCCTTCGCACCATCCCGCCGCTCGCTTGGCTGCCGCTATCCCTGGCGGCGTTCCGCGACGGGCAGCCATCGGCCATCTTCGTGATCTTCATCACCAGCGTCTGGCCGATCCTGATCAACACGTCGGTGGGCATCCGAAACATCCCGCAGGATTATCGCAACGTCGCCAAGGTCCTGCGCCTGTCGCCCATCGAGTTCTTCACTCGCATCATGGTGCCGGCCACCGTGCCGCACATGTTTACCGGCCTTCGCATCGGCATCGGCCTGTCGTGGCTCGCCATCGTGGCGGCCGAGATGCTGATCGGCGGCGTCGGCATCGGCTTCTTCATCTGGGACGCGTGGAACTCCTCGCTTATCTCCGACATCATCGTGGCCCTGGTCTATGTGGGCGTGGTCGGCTTCCTGCTCGACCGCTCCATCGCGGCCATCGGCCATCTGCTCACCCGCGGCACCGCTGCGCAGTAAGGGGACGGCATCATGGCCTATCTCAAGATCGATCATGTCGGCATCTCGTTCCAGCGTGCCGGCGCGAGCACCGAAGTGCTGCGGGACGTCAATCTCGCCATCGAAAAGGGCGAATACGTCTCGATCATCGGCCATTCTGGCTGCGGCAAGTCCACGGTGCTCAACATCGTGGCGGGCCTGCTGGAGCCCACCCAGGGCGGCGTGCTCCTGGAGGGCAGGGCCGTGAGCGGGCCGGGGCCGGACCGTGCGGTAGTGTTTCAGAACCACTCGCTCCTGCCCTGGCTGACCGTGCGCGAGAACGTGGAGATTGCGGTCAACAAGGTCTTCCGCGGCAAGAAGTCGAAGGCGGAACGCCGCGACTGGGTCCGGCACAATCTCGAACTGGTCCACATGGTCCATGCCGAGAACAAGCGGCCGCACGAGATTTCCGGCGGCATGAAGCAGCGCGTCGGCATCGCCCGGGCGCTTGCCATGGAGCCGAAGATCCTGCTGCTCGATGAGCCCTTCGGTGCCCTGGACGCGCTGACCCGGGCCCACCTCCAGGACCAGGTCATGGAAATCCACAGCCGGCTCGGCAACACGATCATCATGATCACGCACGACGTCGACGAAGCCGTGCTGCTCTCCGATCGAATCGTCATGATGACGAACGGGCCAGCGGCCACGATCGGCGAGGATCTGAGGGTCGATCTGGAGCGCCCTCGCAGACGCCTCGAACTGGTGGGCAATCCCACCTACAACGAAGCCCGAGCAGCCGTGCTGGAGTTCCTCTATGCACGTCACCGGGCCCCGACACTCGCAGCGTAAGGAGAGTGACGATGCCCAAGAAGCTGGTCGTCATCGGCAACGGCATGGCCGCCGGCCGCGCCCTGGAGGAACTGTTCGAGCGCGCGCCCGGCGCCTACGAGGTCACGATCTTCGGCGCCGAGCCGCGTGTGAACTACAACCGCATCATGCTCTCGCCCGTCCTCTCCGGCGAAAAGGCATACGAAGACATCCTGATCCACGACGACGCCTGGTACGAGACCCACGGCATCACGCTCCATCGCGGCAAGCCCGTAGTGGAGATCAACCGCACCGCCAAGCGTGTAATTGCGGCAGACGGCACAACGGCGGATTACGACAAGCTCCTCGTTGCTACCGGATCGGTGCCGTTCGTCGTTCCGATCCCCGGCGCGACCCTGCCGGGCGTGGTCACCTATCGCGATCTCGACGACGTCAACAGGATGCTCGAAGCGGCTCAAAATGGCGGGCGCGCCATTGTGATCGGCGGCGGTCTGCTCGGACTGGAAGCGGCCGCAGGCCTGAAGGCACAAGGCATGGAGGTGACCGTCCTCCACCTCATGCCGACCCTGATGGAGCGCCAGCTCGATCCGTCTGCCGGCTACCTGCTGCAGAAGGCCTTCGAGGATCGCGGCATCGCCGTTCGATGCAAGGCCAATACCCACGCGATCCTCGGAGAGACCCATGTGACCGGCGTCCGTCTGGACGACGGTGCGGAGCTGCCAGCAGACATCGTCGTCATGGCGGTTGGCATCCGGCCCAATGCCGTTCTGGCCAAGGAGGCGGGCCTCGATACCAACCGGGGCGTGCTCGTGGGCGACGACATGCGCACGAGCGATCCCGATATCTTCTCGGTCGGCGAATGCGTCGAGCATCGCGGGCTCTGCTACGGTCTCGTGGCACCCCTCTACGAGATGGCGAAGGTGGTCGCCGCGCAGCTCGCCGGCGACGGGACGGCCGCCTATTCCGGCTCCGTCACGGCCACCAAGCTGAAGGTCACGGGAATCGACCTGTTCTCCGCCGGCGATTTCGGCGAGGCCAAGGACCGGCAGGACATCGTCCTGCGCGATGCCGCCCGCGGAATCTACAAGCGCCTCGTGCTCAAGGAGAACCGCATCGTCGGTGCCGTTCTCTACGGCGAGACGGGAGACGGATCCTGGTTCTTCGACCTGCTGCGCAAGGAGACGGATGTCTCCGAGTTTCGCGACACCCTGATCTTCGGCCAGTCCTATGTCGGGGGCGCCCCCCTGGACCCTATGGCGGCCGTTGCAGCCTTGCCGGATGATGCGGAAATCTGCGGCTGCAACGGCGTCTGCAAGGGCAAGATCGTTCAGACGATCAACGACAAGGGTTTGAGCTCGCTGGCCGAGGTGAGAGCGCACACCAAGGCCTCCGCGTCCTGCGGGACCTGCACCGGCTTGGTCGAGCAGGTGATGACCCTGACACTCGGCGACAAGTTCGCGAAATCGGCGGTCGAGCCCATGTGCGGCTGTACCGATCTCGGACACGACGACGTACGGCGGCTCATCCGGGCGGCGGAGCTGAAATCGATCCCGGCCGTGATGCAGGAGCTGGGATGGAAGACATCCTGCGGCTGTGCCAAGTGCCGGCCGGCCTTGAACTACTATCTCCTGTGCGATTGGCCGGAAGAATACGAGGACGACGGCCGTTCCCGCTTCATCAACGAGCGCGTCCACGCCAACATCCAGAAGGACGGCACCTATTCCGTCGTGCCGCGCATGTGGGGCGGGCTGACCAACCCGCGCGAGCTGCGCGCCATCGCGGACGTTGCCGAGAAATACAACATCCCCACCGTGAAGGTCACCGGCGGCCAGCGCATCGACCTGCTAGGTGTGCGCAAGGAGGATCTGCCGGCGGTGTGGGCCGATCTCAACGACGCCGGCATGGTCTCGGGCCATGCCTATGCCAAGGGCTTGCGCACGGTGAAGACCTGCGTCGGCAAGGAGTGGTGCCGCTTCGGCACGCAGGATTCCACCGGCCTCGGGGTCAGGATCGAGAAGTTCATGTGGGGCTCCTGGACGCCGGCGAAGGTGAAGATGGGCGTCTCCGGATGCCCGCGGAACTGCTCCGAAGCGACCTGCAAGGATGTGGGCGTCGTCTGCGTCGATTCCGGGTACGAGATCCACTTTGCCGGCGCGGCCGGAATCCACATCAAGGGCACCCAGGTGCTCTGCAAGGTGTCGGGAGAGGATGAATGCATCGAGGTGATTGCGGCCCTGACGCAGCTCTATCGTGAGCAGGGCCACTACCTCGAGCGCATGTACAAGTGGGCCGACCGGGTCGGCGCGGACTCGATCCGGGCGATCGTGGTCGATGATCTTGAGAAGCGCCGAGATCTCTACGACCGCTTCGTTATCTCCCAGCGCAATGCGCAGAGCGATCCCTGGGCCGAGCGTGTCGCGGGCCGCGACGCGCACGAGTTCAGGCCCATGGCCAACTTCACCCTGGCGGAGGCAGCGGAATGAGCGAGTGGATCGATGTGGGCGCTGTCGACGACGTGCCGGTTCTCGGGTCGCGGGTCGTGCAGGCGGCAAGCGGTGACATTGCCGTGTTCAAGGCCGCGGACGGAACGCTGTTCGCGCTGCGAGACCGCTGCCCGCACAAAGGAGGGCCGCTGTCACAGGGCATCGTGCACGGCCATTCGGTGACGTGCCCGCTGCACAACTGGGTGATCAGCCTAGAAAGCGGCGAAGCGCAGGGAGCTGACCAGGGCTGCGCCCACAAAATCCCGGTGCGGATCGAAGGTTCGCGAATCCTGCTCGCCGCCTCGGCGCTGATGGCCCGAGCTGCCTGAGGAGGAGGCATGGCGACCGGCACCCCGACCCGGACCACATGCCCCTATTGCGGCGTCGGCTGCGGTGTCGTCGCGACGCCGCAGGAGGACGGCGCCGTCGCGATCAGGGGGGACGAGCGGCACCCGGCCAATTTCGGGCGTCTCTGCTCGAAGGGATCGGCTCTGGGCGAGACGCTGAGCCTCGACGACAGGCTGCTCTATCCTGAGGTCGACGGTCACCGCGCCGGCTGGGACGAAGCTCTCGATCTGGTGGCGCGGCGCTTCTCCGAGACGATCGCCGAGCATGGTCCTGAATCTGTGGCCATCTACGGCTCGGGCCAGCTGCTCACGGAGGATTACTACGTCGCCAACAAGCTGATGAAGGGCTTTATCGGCGCTGCCAACATCGACACGAATTCCCGCCTCTGCATGGCCTCGTCGGTGGCAGGCCACATCCGGGCGTTCGGATCGGATACGGTGCCAGGAACTTATGAGGATCTCGAAGAGGCCGATCTGGTCGTTCTCGTCGGCTCCAACATGACCTGGTGCCATCCCGTTCTGTTCCAGCGGCTCCTGGCCGCGCGCCAGCGTCGCGGCACGAAGATCGTCGTCGTGGATCCTCGGCGCACGGTAACGGCCGAGGCTGCTGACCTGCATCTGGCAATCGCCCCCAATTCCGATGTCGCCTTGTTTGCGGGCCTGCTCGATCATCTCGACCGGATGGACCTGCGTAACCACGACTATGTGGAGCGTCACACGTCGGGTTTGGACGAAGCTTTGAGGGCAGCGCGAGGTTGCGGATTTCCGGGGGCTCGGGATGCAACACGCCTCCCGGCCGAGCAGCTTCGCGAGTTCTACACGCTCTGGAGCCGGTCCGAGCGTGTCGTGACGGCCTATTCCCAGGGCGTGAACCAGTCGGTGGTGGGCACCGACAAGGTGAACGCCATCATCAACTGCCACCTGTTCACCGGCCGTATTGGACGGCCGGGCGCAGGACCGTTCTCGCTCACAGGTCAGCCCAATGCCATGGGCGGGCGCGAGGTCGGCGGGCTGGCGAACATGCTGGCCGCGCATCTCGATCTCACGAGCCCGAGCCACCGGGAACTGGTCCGGTCCTTCTGGAGCAGTCCGGGCGTCGCCACACAGCCTGGATTGAAGGCCGTCGACCTCTTTCGCGCAGTCGGGGACGGGCGGGTCAAGGCGATCTGGATCATGGGCACCAATCCGGCCGATTCCCTGCCGGATGCCGATGCCGTGCAGGACGCGCTTCGCGTGTGCCCGTTCGTCGTGGTGAGCGACGTCACCCGTACCGACACGACGCGCCATGCCCACGTGCTCCTCCCGGCCGCCGCCTGGGCGGAGAAGAGCGGTACTGTGACGAATTCCGAGCGCCGCATCTCGCGCCAGCGTTCCTTCCTGAAACCGCCTGGCGAGGCACGACCGGACTGGCGCATCATCTGCGACGTTGCCGGCCGCATGGGCTTCGCCGAGGCTTTCGACTACCAGTCGCCGGCCGAGATCTTCCGCGAGCATGCCGCCTTGTCGGGCCTCGTCAACGACGGAACGCGCGATTTCGATATCTCGGCCTGTGTCGGATTGAGCGAGAGCGCCTATGATGCGCTTGCGCCGTTCCAATGGCCGCGCCGGCAAGGCGAGACAATGGACAACATGGCGACACGGTTCTTCGCGGAGGGCGGCTTCTACACGCCCGACAGGCGAGGGCGGTTCGTTGCGACGCCGGTCGCGCGGCAGGAGGTCGTGCCGGATTTCCCGCTGATCCTCAACACGGGCCGCATCCGCGATCAGTGGCACACCATGACGCGCACGGCGAAGACGCCGCGCCTGATGAGCCATTACGCGGAGAGCTTCTGCGAGATCCATCCCGACGATGCCGAAGACGCCGGAATTGCACCCGCCACCCTGGTGCGCATCGTCGGCGCGCAGGGAACCGCCGTCGTCCGTGCTCTCGTCACGGAACGGCAGCAGAAGGGCAGCATCTTCGTTCCCATGCACTGGACGGACCAGCAAACGGCCCAGGGGCGCATCGGTACGGCGGTTCTTCCTGCAGTGGACCCGATTTCCGGCCAGCCCGGCCTCAAGTTCTCCAGCGCCCGCATCGAGTCGGTCGATGCCGCCTGGTACGGTTTCGCCGTGCTCCGCAACAGGCCCGGAACGATTCCGGCGGATTATTGGGCGCTCGCCCGGGCCGAGGGAGGCTGGCGCGTCGAGCTTGCCGGCACCGAGCCGGTAGAGGATTGGGCCGAGTATGCCGCCGGTCTGATCGGCAGCGGCGAGGATCTGGAGACGCTGTCGTACAGCGACCATGACCAGGCGAGCTTCCGGCTCGCAACCTTCTCGGGCGAAAGATTGTTAGGTGCGCTTTTCGTCGCGCCGCAGCCGGTGGTCGTCTCGCGGACCTGGGCGGTCGAACACCTGTCCGCGCCCGAGATCCGCGGAACCGAGCGTTTGCGCCTGCTGAGCGGCCGGCCCGGCGCCGATCAGGCCGATCCCGGTCCCATCGTCTGCGCCTGCTTCTCGGTGGGAGCAAATCAGATCGCGGGAGCCATCGAGAGAGGGGCCGCGAGCGTGGAAGCCGTCGGTGAAGCTCTGCGCGCGGGCACGAATTGCGGCTCCTGCCGTGTTGAAATCAGGAGGTTGATCGATGCTGCAGCCCTTAAGAAAGCCGTCTGAGGCGGAGCCGGGCCGGCTCGGCCGGCTGGCCAAGCTGCCGGTCTTCTTCGATCTGAAGGACCGGCGCGCGGTCGTGGCCGGTGGGTCGCCCGGCGCGGCCTGGAAGGCGGAGTTGCTCGCCGCCGCGGGCGCCCGAGTCGACATTTATGCCCTGGATGTGTCCTGCGAGATGGAGGCTTTGCTCGCGCGGGGCGCGGCGGACGGATCGCTTGTGCTGCATCGAACCGATTGGTCGCCCGGTCTTCTGAAAGACGCCGCTCTCGCGGTTGCCGATCTCGAAGACGAGGGCCAGGCCGAGGCTTTTGCCGCCGCGGCCCGCGCGGCAGGTGTGCCGGTCAACGTGGTCGACAAGCCCCCTCACTGCGATTTCCAGTTCGGCTCGGTGGTCAATCGCTCGCCCGTGGTGATCGGCATCTCGACGGACGGCGCGGCGCCGATTCTGGGGCAGGCGCTTCGCCGCAGGATCGAGACGCTGCTGCATCCCTCCGTCGCCTCCTGGGCTGCCTTCGCCAAGCATCTGCGCGTGCGCGTGATGCACCACCTGCCGCCAGGAATGGCGCGGCGCGCCTTCTGGGAGCGCTTCGCCGATTTCGCCTTCCAGGGCAGGCCGCCTGAGGCCCTCGGCGATAGCGTCGAGACTGTGCTGGCGCAGATCGCATCCGAACCGGCGCAGAGGGTCGGGCGCGTGACTCTCGTGGGCGCAGGACCGGGCGACGCGGAACTGCTGACCCTCAAGGCCATGCGGGCGCTGCAATCGGCCGACGTGATCCTCTTCGACGATCTCGTATCTGGAGACGTGCTGGAGCTCGCCCGCCGGGAGGCCAAGCGCCTGATGGTGGGAAAGCGGGGAGGGCGCGCCTCCTGCGCACAGGATGACATCAACGATCTGATGACCCGCTTGGCCCTCCAGGGGAAGCATGTGGTGCGGCTGAAATCCGGCGATCCGATGATTTTCGGCCGCGCCGGCGAGGAGATCGAGCATTTGGAGCGCGCTGGCGTCCCCGTCGACGTGGTGCCGGGCATCACGGCCGGCATCGCCCTGGCGTCTGTGCTCGGCACGTCGCTCACCCATCGCGAGTTGGCTCAATCGGTCCGCTTCGTGACCGGATGCGCGAAGACCGGTCAGCTTCCCGCTGACCTGGACTGGCGGGGTCTGGCCGATCCGAACACCACGACGATCTTCTACATGGCGGGCGGCACGGCAGGGGCCATCGCCGAGCGCCTCATGGCAGCCGGATGTGCCTCGAACCTCCCGGCCGTGATGGTGTCGAACGTGTCGCGGGGCGACGAGCGCTGGGCCGGCTCCGTTGCGGATCTCGGCTCGGCCAGCGAGCGGCGCGATCCGACGAAGCCCGTCATCATCGGCATCGGTCGCGTGTTCGAGCGCGCCGCCAAAACCCTCGATTCGAGGTTCGAACGGTCTCTCATGCTCGATGCGACGGCCTGATCATGCTGGAAGGACGCCGCATCGCCGTGCCCGAAAGCCGGGAGCTCGATCTGTTCACGCGGATGCTCGAACGGCACGGCGCCGTCGCCGTTCGCTGCCCGCTCGTGTCGATCCACGACGTGGAAGACGCAGGGCTGGTCGATGCCTGGCTCGACAGGCTGATCGAAGGCCGGCATGACATCGTGGTTCTCTACACGGGCGAGGGACTGTCCCGCCTTCTCGGCTTCGCGCGCCGGAGAGGCGTGGAAGCGGAGGTGATTTCCGCCTTGAGCCGAACCTTCAAGGTCGCGCGGGGCCCGAAGCCGGCGAAGGTCCTGCGCGGGATCGGGCTCGCGCCGGACATGATGGCCGAGGAGCCAACGACGGCCGGATTGACGTCGACGCTGTCTGCTCTCGGCGTGGAGGGCAAGTGCATCGGCGTGCTGCTCTATCCGGGCGGCGAGGAGACCCTTCCGGGCTTTCTCGAAGCGGCAGGCGCGCAGGTCGATCCGGTCCTTACCTATCGTTATGCGTCGGACGAAGAGGACGAACGGGTCCTCGATTTCATCCGGGACCTTGCGTCCGGCACCGTCGACCTGATCGCCTTCACCAGTACCGCGCAGGTGCGGCGGCTGCAGGAGGTTGCCCGGCGGTTCTCACTGGCGGCAGAACTCGACGCCGCCATGCAGCGGATCTTGGTCGCGGCTGTCGGGCCGGTGACAGCGGAGGCTGTCGAGAAAGCCGGTTGGCCGGTCGGCGCGATGCCGCAGGACAGTTACCATCTGAAGCCGCTCGTGATGGCCTTCGGCCGACGATTATCGCGGTCCGCCGACGTCAGCGCTCCCACGTAGTCCTACGCCGGCCTCGAGCAAGGCCTGCAGGCCTTCGCGGTAGGTGGGGTAGTGGAGCCTCACGCCGAGTTCCGTCTTGATGCGCGTGTTCCGGACGCGCTTGTTGTCCGAATAGAACGAGCGCGCCATCGGCGTCTGGTCGGCCTCTTCGAACGGCACTTCGGGAGGAGGCTCACGTCCGAGCAGCCCGGCCGCATAGGCGACGACGTCCTGCGGCGGGCCCGGCTCGTCGTCGGCGACGTTGTAGATGGCATTCCGGTTCGGGCGTTCGATCGACGCCATCAGCACCTGAGCGATATCGGCCGTGTGGATCCGGTTGAACACCTGCCCCTTCTTGACGATGCGCTTGGCAGTGCCGTCCGCGATCTTCACCAGGGCGTTGCGACCCGGGCCATAGATGCCGGCCAATCGGAAGATCTGCACCGCGAAGGGAGCGCTCTCGCCGAGGGCGAGCCATTGCCGCTCGGCGGCGATGCGATGGCGGGAGCGGAGCGTCGCCGGGTTGGGCGGCGTCGTCTCGTCCACCCAGGCCCCGTCCGCATCGCCATAGACGCCCACCGTCGACAGATAGCCGAGCCAGCGCAGACGAGGTGCCGAGGCGATCGCCTCGGCAAAATGCTCCAGCACCGGGTCCGTCTCACTCACGGGAGGCACGGAGACGAGAAGCGCGTCCGCGCGGGCGACCCGCTCGAGAATGGCGGGATCGTAGCCGGTGCCGTCGAACCGATAGGCCCGGATGCCCTCGGACGCCATCGCCCGGGCTTTCTCCGGCGAGCGCACGGTTCCGCCAATCTCTGTGAACCGCTCGCGGTACAGGCCGAGGAACTGGCGGACGGAATAGCCGAGACCGAAGGCGAACAGGTTCATGAGGCGAACATCGACGGGAATTTCCGGGAGCTTCTGGCGTAACCTAACGTGACCCGACGACCTCAGCAATCCGGGATCTCCAGTGACGATGGGAAGCCCGATCCATCCGTCGACACCGACTTTTCGACCACTTGATCAAGGCCGTCTCTTCGGGCCATAACGTCGGGCCGAAACAGGCCGGGCTGTCGTCGGTCGAGCGGTTCTGCTCCCGTCATGCTCCGGCATGGAGGCGATCCATGGTTTTGACCAACGAGGACATGGTCGATCTGGTGGCATTTCGGCGCAAGCTCCACCGCACACCTGAACTCTCCAGGGAGGAAGGTCAGACGGCGCAGGACGTTCGGGCGTTCCTGGCCGCCACGGGCCCGGACCGGATCATCACCGGCCTCGGCGGCCATGGGATCGCGGCGATCTACGAAGGCAAGGAGCCGGGGCCGACCGTCATGGTCCGGGCGGAGCTCGACGGTTTGCCGATCGAGGAGATCTCCGATGCGCCCCATCGCTCCATCATTCCGGGCAAAGGACACCTGTGCGGACATGACGGGCATATGGCCATCCTGGCGGGTCTGGCACGCGCTCTCGGCCGTCAGCGCCCGCAGCGGGGACGCGCCATCCTGCTGTTCCAGCCGGCGGAGGAGGACGGGTCCGGCGCGGCTGCCGTCGTGGCCGATCCGCGATTCCGTGAGATCTCGCCCGATTTCGCCTTCGCCCTCCACAATCTCCCGGGCCTGCCGTTCGGACATGTGGCGCTGGCGGAGGGACCGGTCAATTGCGCGTCCCGGGGCATGCGCATCGTCCTGAACGGCAAGACCGCTCACGCCTCGATGCCGGAGACCGGGACCTCGCCTGTGCCCGTCGTGGCCGAACTGATGCCTACGCTGACGGCCCTTGGCCGAGGCGGCCCGATGGACGATGATTTCGCCATGGTGACGGTCACCCATGTGAAGATCGGCGAGCCTGCTTTCGGCGTGGCTCCGGCGCGCGCCGAGATCTGGGCGACCCTGCGCACGCTGACCGACGCCGCCATGGAAGATCTGTGCGTGAGCGCCGAGCATCTCGTGCTAAGCGCCGCGCGGAACAAGGGACTCAGCGTCGAGATTTCGCACGACGACATATTCCAGCATTGCGAGAACGCACCGGAGGCCGTCGCCCATCTGCGCCGCGCCCTCGATGAAGAGGGGGTGCCCCACGACACGGGCAATCTGCCCCTGCGCGCTTCTGAGGATTTCGGCCGCTTCGGCCAGAGAGCGCCGGCGGCCATGTTCTTCCTCGGGGCCGGCAGGAACCATCCGAGCCTGCACAATCCCGACTACGATTTCCCCGACGACCTGATCGGCATCGGAGCCCGCGTGTTCATGCGGACGGTACGGAATCTGCTCGGGTAGGTGTTCGCGCGCTAGCGGCTGTCAGTTCCTGTCATCACCGGCCTTGTGCCGGTGATCCCGATCGGAAAGGCGCAGCGCTTCACAGGATCGGGATGGCCGGGACAAGCCCGCCCATGAGGTCGAAGGTGTCGTTCCGGACTGGATGCGACGAGGAGTAGTCCCTAAAGCGGCAGACCACGCAGCGCCGACACGGCCTGCATCACGCCGCGCAGCTCGGCAAGACCTCGCATGCGTCCGATGATGGGATAGCCCGGATGGGTGGGCCTGCCGACATCGTCGAGCAATTCGTGCCCGTGGTCCGGGCGCATGGGGATGCGCCAATGCGGGTGACCCGCATCCTTCCGGCGCTTCTGCTCTTCGAGCAGCACCGTGACCAGAGCCACCATGTCCGTGTCGCCCCCGAGATGATCGGCTTCCATGAAGGAGCCGTCCGGCTCCTTCGCGACATTGCGCAGGTGGGCAAACCAGATCCGGCTTGAAAAGCGCTTCGCAATGGCCGGAACGTCGTTGACGGGATTCGCTCCGAGGGAGCCGCTGCAGAGCGTGAGGCCGTTGGCAGGCGAATCGACCGCATCGAGGATGAAGGCGAGATCGTCCGCGTTGGACACGATGCGGGGCAGTCCCATGAGCGGACGGGGCGGATCGTCGGGATGGATGCACATCCGGATCCCGACTTCCTCCGCTGTCGGGATCACCTCCCGCAGGAAGCGAGCGAGATTCTCGCGGAGGGCGGCGGCGTCGATATCCCGGTAGCGCTCGAGCATGGCGCGCAGGCCCGGGACGTCATAGCGGTCATAGGCGCCCGGCAGACCCGCCATGATGTTGGACAGGAGCTTGCGCCGGTCGGCTTCCGATGAGCGGAGATGCCATTCCTTCGCGCGCCTCAGAACATCCGGTGCGTAACCCGCATCGGCGCCCGAACGCTCCAGCATGAAGCAATCGAAGGCCGCGAATTCATGGAGGTTGAAGCGCAGGGCTGTGCCGCCGCCGGGTAGGGGATAAGCCAGCTCCGTGCGGGTCCAGTCGACCACCGGCATGAAATTGTAGCAGATCGTGGTGACGCCGCATTGCGCGAGGTTGCGCATCGATTGCCGGTAATTGTCGAACAGGACCGAAAGATCGCCCTCGCCGATCTTGATGCGCTCATGGATCGGCAGACTCTCGACCACGCTCCACCGCAATCCGAGCGAAGGATCGGCCGCGATCATGGCTTTGCGCTTCTCGATCTCCTCGACGCTCCAGATCACCCCATAGGGGATCTGATGCAGGGCGGTGACGATGCCCGTCGCGCCGGTCTGGCGGATGTGGGACAATTGAACGACATCGTCAGGGCCGAACCAGCGCCAGGTCTGTTCCATGATTGCCTCTCAAAGGTGGGGCCGAACGTGGACGTCGGCGGAGGTTCTGAATTGTTTTCCGATAGCCGTCACGCGCTGAGCACCTCCGGCAGAACGTCTATCTCGGGCTCGAAGAGGTCCGGATATCGTGCAGCCAGCTCAGGCAAGGAACGCAGGATCTCGCTAAGGTGCTGATGCATGGCCTTTTCGGCTGCAATCGGATCGGACGCCTTGATGGCATCGACGATCAAGGCGTGCTGCGCGACGATGAGATGGCGCGGAGTCGCCTGCTTCACGTCGAGATAGCGCACCCGGTCCATCTGCGGCTTGACGTCCTCGATCATGCGCCACGCGGCCGGCCGGCCGGCGGCTTCCGCCAACAGACGGTGAAATTCCTCATCGAGGGCCATGAAATCGTCGGATGAGGTCGAGCGCTGCACGCGGCGCTGCCGGGTCAGGCTCGCGTTCAGTTCCGCGAGGATCATCGGGGAGGCTTTCAGGGCCGCTTCGCGCACGACCGCGCACTCGACCGCCATGCGAATGAAGCGCGCGTCCTCGACGGCAGCCCGCGAGATCTTCACCACCTGAGTCCCGCGCTGGGGCAGGACCCGGACGAGACCGGCCTCGCTCAGCTTGATCAGGGCCTCGCGGACCGGCGAGCGGCTGACGCCGAATCGCTGTGCCAGATCCTGCTCCGACAGCATCTCGCCCGGTGCGATCTTCATGCTGACGATGGCCTGGCGAAGAGCGCGCGTGACCTGCCGGGCCATGGGTTCGCGGCTGAGATCGAGCTTCGCAAGGGCTGGTCTATTGGTCATAAGTGGCACACTACCATACTAGTAGACCATTGCAAAGGATCGTGGATCGTTTTAAGGTTTGCCCAATGAGGTGCTCGCGACCGGCCGTGGAAACGGCTTCGGGCGAAGTGCCGAGGGAGTACGCCATGCTGATCCACCCGGACCGGCTGTTTCCTGTCGACCCCGCCAGTCGTGAAGTGGCGCGCCGGCTCTATGAGTCGGTGCGGGATCTGCCGATCATCTCGCCACACGGGCACACGGATCCGCGCTGGTATGCGGAGAACGAGCTATTTCCGGATCCGGCGACGCTCTTCGTCATTCCCGATCATTATGTGTTCCGCATGCTCTACAGCCAGGGCGTGCGACTGGAGGACCTCGGTCTCGCCACGAAGGACGGCAACGCCGTCGAGCGCGACCCCCGGGCGATCTGGCGCCGCTTCGCCTCGCGCTACCATCTCTTCCGCGGCACCCCAACGCGCCTGTGGCTCGATCATACCTTCGCGACCCTGTTCGGCTTTACCGAGCGGCTGTCGGCCGCGAATGCGGATGCCTATTACGACCGCATCGACGCGGCCTTGCGCACGCCGGAATTCCGCCCGCGCGCGCTCTTCGAGCGCTTCGGCATCGAGGCCATCGCCACGACCGAGAGCCCGCTCGATCCGTTGAAGCATCACGAGACCATCCGGCAATCGGGCTGGAAGGGGCGGGTGGTGACCGCCTATCGTCCGGATCCGGTCGTCGATCCCGAATTCGAAGGTTTTCGCGAGAACCTCGTGCGCTTTGGTGAGATCACCGGCTGCGACACGACCACCTGGAGCGGCTATCTGGAGGCTCATCGCATGCGGCGCGCCTTCTTCCGCGAGTATGGCGCGACCTCAACCGATCACGGCCATCCGACCGCACGCACGTCCAATCTCTCGCCGACCAATGCCGAGGCGTTGTTCCGCCGCGTCTCGACGGGCGATGCGCGGCCGGACGATGCCGAGCTGTTCCGGGCCCAGATGCTGACCGAGATGGCCGCGATGAGCGTCGAGGACGGAATGGTGATGCAGCTCCATCCCGGCTCCTTCCGCAACCACAACAATGCGCTCTTCCGCCGCTTCGGCCGCGACATGGGCGCCGACATTCCGTTGCAGACGGATTATGTCCGTGCCCTGAAGCCGCTGCTCGACCGCTTCGGCAACGAGACGAACTTCACGCTCATCGTGTTCACCCTCGACGAGACGAGCTATTCGCGCGAGCTCGCGCCGCTTGCCGGCCATTATCCGGCCTTGAAGCTCGGTCCCGCCTGGTGGTTCTTCGACTCGCCGGAAGGCATGCGGCGCTTCCGTGAGCTCACGACGGAAACCGCCGGCTTCTACAACACGGTCGGGTTCAACGACGATACGCGCGCCTATCTGTCGATTCCCGCGCGGCACGACGTAGCCCGCCGGGTCGAATGCGCCTATCTCGCCAACCTCGTGACGACGCACCGCCTCGATGAGGACGAGGCCCACGAGGTGGCCTACGATCTCGCCTATCGCCTCGCGAAAGAGGCCTACAAGCTGTGACACGGGACATGGCCGTGCATGAGCCATGTCGCACAGAACGGGAGGAAGACATGACGAACCTGATCACCAGGCGGACTTTCGTCGGCAGTGTCGCCGGAGCCGCGGGCGCTGCAGCCCTCGGTGGACCGAGCTTCGCGCAGGCGACCCTGCCCACGAGCCCGGTTACGCTGAACATCATCGACGTCGCAGGCAACCTGGCGCTGACCCAGAAGGCCATCGAGAACTATCGCAAGGCCAAGCCCAATCTCGTCTCGCGCATCACCTTCACCAAGGCGACGGCGCCGGAACTCGCCGGCAAGATCAAGGCGCAGCAGGATGCGGGCCGAGTCGACATCGACCTCGTGCTCACCGGCACCGATGCGCTCTCCGCCGGCATCGAGCAGAAGCTCTGGGTCGACCTGATCCCGGGCCATGCCAACGCGCTGCCGAAGCTCGACGACATCTATCTCCCGGCCGCCGCCAAGATGCAGGGCCTGGCGAAAGGGCAGGGCGTCGTGGTGACCTATTACCCCTCGGGCCCGCTGCTCGAATACATGCCCGACAAGGTCAAGACCGTGCCGACGACGGCCGAGGAGCTGCTCGCCTACACCAAGGCCAATCCGGGACGCTTCCTCTATGCGCGCCCGGCGAATTCCGGCCCGGGCCGCACCTTCATCATGGGCCTGCCCTATATCCTCGGCGACAGCAATCCGCAGGATCCGGCGAAGGGCTGGGACAAGACCTGGGCTTATCTCAGGGAGCTTGGGCAGAACATCGAGTACTATCCGTCCGGCACCGGCGCGGTGATGAAGGAGCTCGGCGAGGGATCGCGCGACATGACCGTGTCGACCACCGGCTGGGACATCAACCCGCGCGTCCTCGGCGTGGTGCCGAAGGAGGCCAAGGTGGCTGCGCTCAAGGGCTTCCACTGGGTGGCGGACGCCCACTACATGTGCGTGCCCAAGGGCTTGGCGAACGAGAAGGTCGCGGTGCTTCTCGACCTCATGAACTTCCTGCTCACCAAGGAGCAGCAGGCCTACACCTACGACGAGGGCTATTTCTATCCGGGACCGGCCGTGAAGGGCGTGACCCTCGACATGGCGCCGCCGGAGAGCCAGGCGGCCATCAAGGAATACGGCCGTCCCGAATACGAGAAGTGGATCGCCGAGAACCCGATCGAACTGCCGCTCCAGCCTGAGCAGATGGTGGTCGCCTTCCGCCTGTGGGACGAGCAGGTCGGCGGCGGCAAGCGCAAGTAAGACGACAGCAAGGACCCGCGATGACCATTGCCCTTTCCCAGTTCGACGAAGTCCGGCTCGATCGCGTGAGCCGCGATTTCGGGGCGCTCAACGCCCTGCGCGACGTTTCCCTGACCATCCGGCGGCGCGAGTTCATCGCGCTGCTCGGACCGTCCGGTTGCGGGAAGTCGACCACGCTGAACTGCATCGCGGGTCTTCTTCCGGTGACGGGCGGAGCGATCTGGCTCGACAAGAGCCGGGTCGACACGCTGCGGCCCGAGGAGCGCGGGTTCGGCATGGTGTTCCAGAACTACGCGCTCTTTCCCCATCTCAACGTGCGCCAGAACATCGGCTTCGGGCTCAAGATGCGGGGCAGGCCCAAGGCCGAGATCGACCGCAAGGTCGACGAGGCGCTCAACCTCGTCCGCCTGAACGGCCAGGAGAACAAGCTGCCGGGCCAGCTCTCCGGCGGCCAGCAGCAGCGCGTGGCGATCGCCCGTGCCATCGTGATCGAGCCACCGCTCGTGCTGATGGACGAGCCTTTGTCGAATCTCGACGCCAAGCTCCGCCTCGAGATGCGCGCCGAAATCCGCCGCATCCACAACGAGCTCGGCGCCACGACCATCTACGTGACGCACGACCAGGACGAGGCCCTGTCGCTCGCCGACCGCATCGTGGTGCTGCGCGACGGCGTGGTCCGGCAGGTGGGAACGCCGAAGGAGCTTTACGAGGCGCCGGGACATCTCGACGTGGCCGACTTCATGGGCTTCCGCAACAAGCTGAGAGGCAGGGTGGTCGGCAGCGAAGGCGGCCGCGCCGTTCTCGACGTGGAGGGCGCGCGGATCAGCGGCGTCGCCCGCGAGAGCCTGTCTGCAGGATCGTCGGCTTACGCGGCGATCCGTCCGGACGACCTGATGGTCGGGGAGGCGGGGCAGAACGCCATCGCGGTGACCGTCGACACCATCGAGTATCGCGGCCGCGAATTCGTCGGCACCGCTCATTCGGCCGGCGGACTCGATTTCGTGTTCCGCTCCCATCAGCCGGTGGAGCCCGGATCCCAGGTCCACCTGCGGGCGGACGACGGGCGCGTTCTCGTCTTCGCGGAGCCGATCCAGGGGAGGCATTGATGGACACCCTTGCGCAAGCCGCCCCCGTCGAGCACGGCCCCAGCCTGCGCCAGCGTCTGGCCGCCCGGGGCTTCGACGCGGTGACGCTCCTCGTCATCCCGGCGGCGATCTTCAGCCTGCTGCTCTTCGTCTATCCCTTCGCGTTCGGTTTCGTTCTCTCCTTCGAGCCGAAGGCCGGCGGCGACTGGCTCGCCAACTACAGGCGCTTCTTCTCCGACCCGTTTCTCTACGAGACCATCGCCAAGACGCTCTGGCTCGCCATTCCCGTCACGCTGATCAACCTGCTGCTCGCCGTTCCCATCGCGTTCCGCGTGCGCCTCATGCGCCATCAGCGCCTGCTGACCACGATCCTCGTCCTGCCGATCACGCTGGGCACGGTGCTCGTGGCCGAAGGCCTGTTGAATTATCTCGGGCCGCAGGGCTGGTTCAACCGCACGCTCATGACCATCGGGCTGATCTCGCAACCTCTGAAGCTCGTGCACAATTACTGGGGCGTCTTCGCCTCGCTGGTGATCACGGGTTTTCCCTTCACGTTCCTGCTGACCCTGTCCTATGTGACGGGCATCGATCCGGCCCTCGAGCAGGCGGCCGCGACGCTCGGCGCCAGCGCGTGGCAGCGCTTCCGACATGTCTATCTGCCGCTGCTGATGCCGGGCTTCGCCATCACGTTCTGTCTCTCCTTCGTGCAGGCCTTCTCGGTCTTCCCCTCGGCGGTCCTCCTCGGCGAGCCCGCAGGCCCGACCCGCGTCATCTCGATTGCCGCAGCCACGGCGGCCTTCGAGGAATACGACTACTCCATGGCCTCGGCGATCGCGATGATCATGGGCTTCGTGCAGCTCGCCATCGTGGTGGCGGTGCTCGCCTCCCGCGGGCTGTTCTACCGTGGTCCTGCCTCCGGGGCGAAAG
>DASZBB010000105.1:0-11516 GCA_035944695.1 Microvirga sp.
CACCGCCACCCGGGCCGAGACCGCGCTCATCGAGCGCGCGATGTCGTCGGCCAGCGAGATCACCCGCGACGACTTCGTCCCAGGCGCAGGCTCAAGCTCGTACAACGTCACGACAGGACCGGGATTGACCTTGGTGATGGCGCCGCGGACGCCGAAATCCTCGAGCGTGCCTTCGAGGAGGGCGGCGTTCTGCTCCAGGGCCTCGGCCGAGATCGTCGGGACCGATGGGCGCTTCGGCTCGGCGAGCAGGTTGAGCTGCGGCAGCTGGTAATTCTCTTCGTCGAGCAGGGAGGGCTGGGCCTCCCGGGCCATGCGCTTGCCGGGTTTCGGCGCGACGGGAGCGGGACCGACGCGTGCCGGGACGGGTTCAGGACGGGGGGGCGGACGCAACGGGGGCAGGTCGTCCCCGTCCCAGCCGGCCTCGTCCTCGTCATGCATGGGCACGGAAGCGGGCGCCGGGCGCGGACGCGGCGGAGCGCCGTCGAGAACGGGCTCGCGGCGCAGGCCGGGTTCACGGGCCGGGCGCCGGGCCTGAGCAGGCGCTTCTTCGTAATCATCGCCATCGACGGCCAAGCGGCGGTTCTCCCGCCAGCGCCGGGCCGAGGCGCGCAGGCTCATGAACCCGTGGGCGAGGGCGCCCAGGGAGACGATGCCCCAGCCGGGCTCGTCCTGGCTGATCTCCTCGGCCTCGTCCCAGTCCTGGATCTTACGCCGCCGGACGGGCTGGCGCTCCTCGATCTCCTCCGGCTCCTCGTGGACGCGGCCTTCCTCCGGCCCGAGCCCGCAGGCGGCCGTGAGGCTGAAGATCGCGATGCCGGCGAACAGGAAGCCCAGGACGGCGCTGGCCGAGCCGCTGGACAGGCCGGTGATGGCCTTCGCGCCGGCCAGCACCGCATCGCCGACCACGCCGCCGAGACCCGTGGGCAGGGGCCAGCTCTGGGTCGGGGGCAGGGCGCTGGCCAGCGCCGTCGCGGCGCCCGCGCCGATGACCCACAGGGCCAGGCGCAGCTGCAGGCGGCCGAGATCGCCCGATTTCATGAGCCGCCAGCCCCAGAGCGCCAGGGGCAGCACGGCCGCGATGGCGCCGAGGCCGAGAAGCTGCATCAAGAGGTCGGCCACGATGGCGCCGGGCCAGCCGAGAAGATTGCGGACGGGAAGGTCGGTGGCGTTGTTGAGGCTCGGATCGTCCACCGACCAGGTGGCGAGCGCCACCGCCACCGCGCCGGCGACCGCGATCAGGCACAGGCCCGTCAGCTCCTGCGCCCGGCGGCCGAGGAAAGCCCGAAAGGCGCTGAAGAGGCCATCATAGGCGGAAGAAGAACGGCGGGCCGTACGCATCAAACCACTCTAAAAAACCATGGGACGGGACAATGTTGCCAGGATGCTAGCCGGGCCGGGTTAAGGGTCCTTTAACCGTAAGCACAACGCGTGGGGAAAAGTGGTGCCGGTTTTCCGTTGTTGACGTCGAGCGTCCGAAAGATCAGTGTCCCGGCCATGACTCGCAGAGGCTCCCGAACCGGTTGGACGCGTGCCGCCATCGTGGCGGTGATGGCCTATGGGTTTGTGCTGCAGGCCCTGCTGCTGTCGGTCAGCGGTGCGTTCCATGCGGCGGCGGCCGCCCAGCCGCAGGGGATCATCTGCCTGCAGGACGGCGCCTCCGCGCCGGACCAGGGACCGAAGAAGGCCCACGAGAACCTCTGCTGCACCCTGAGCTGCCACGGCTCCGGCGCGGCGGGACCGGTTCCGGCCGCCGTCATCCTCGATCGTTTCGTGCCGATCGCCGCGATAGGCGACGGTTTTGCCGAAACGCCGCATCTGCGCCTGACCTCCAACATCCTGCCCCTGGGATCGCGCGCCCCGCCGCGCCACGGCTGAAGGCCGCTCGATTCGATCCCGCATCATCCCTCAAGGACGTTCCTGATGACTACGTCACGCTTTGGCGGCGCACTGGCTGCTGCCGCTTTCCTGATTTCCGCCCCCGCCTTCGCCCATGTCACCTTCGAGAACGGGCAGGCGACCCCGAATTCCACCTACAAGGCCGTGTTGCGCATTCCTCATGGCTGCGACGGCAAGGCGACCCTCAAGGTGCGCGTGCGCATCCCGGAAGGCATCGTCGCCGTCAAGCCCATGCCGAAGGCCGGCTGGAAGCTGGAGACCGCCAAGGGATCCTACGTGAAGGCCTATCAGGTCCACGGCGAGGCTGTGTCGGAAGGCGTGACCGACATCGTCTGGTCCGGCTCCCTGGAGGATGCCCATTACGACGAGTTCGTGTTCCAGGCCCGCTTCACCGACGCCTACCAGCCCGGCGCGACGGTGTACTTTCCGGTCGTGCAGGAATGCGACGGGGCGACCGAGGAATGGACCCAGGTGCCGGCCGCCGGCGAGGATCCGCACAGCCTGAGATCGCCCGCGCCCGGCGTACGGATCGTGGGCGCTGCCACCGCCCCGCAGGTCGCAAAAGTCGGCCCGCTCACCGTCGAACAGCCCTGGTCGCGGGCGACTCCCGGCGGCGCCAAGGTCGGCGGCGGATACCTGCGCATCACCAATACGGGCACGGCGTCCGACCGCCTGGTCGGCGGCTCGTTCCCGCTCGCCTCCCGGGTCGAGGTGCACGAGATGCGCATGGACGGCGACGTCATGCGCATGAAGCCGGTGGAGGGCGGGCTCGAGATCAAGCCGGGCGCCACGGTGGAATTGAAGCCCGGCGGGTTCCATCTCATGTTCATGGACCTGAAGGAGCCGCTGAAGGAGGGCCAGAGTGTCAAGGGCACGCTCGTCTTCGAGAAGGCGGGTTCCGTCGAGGTGGACTACACCGTGCGCGGCATGGGCGGCGCCGCGCCGGCCGAGCACAAGCACTAGCCCGGGAGACGACCATGAATTCCAGACGCCTCCTCGTGCCGCTCCTCGTCTTCGCCGCCGGGCTCCTGGTGCTGGTGGTGACGGCAGGCCTGCTCCTGTTCCCGTCCGGGCAGCAGCAGAGCGCCGGCAAGGTGCCGATCGGCGGCCCGTTCCGGCTCACCAGCCATGAGGGCAAGCCGTTCACGGACGAGAACCTGAAGGGCAAGCCCTTCGTGGTGTTCTTCGGCTTCACCCATTGCCCGGAGGTCTGCCCGACCACTCTCTACGACCTCACGCAGGACATGGCGGCTTTGGGCAAGGACGCCGAGAGGCTGCAGGCGGCCTTCATCACGGTGGATCCGGCGCGCGACACGCCGGAGCTGATGAAGACCTATCTCGCATCCTTCGATCCGCGCATCGTCGGGCTCACGGGGACCGAGGAGGAGATCGCTGCGGCCGCGCGGGCCTACAAGATCTATTACCGCAAGGTCCCGACGGATGACGGCTACACCATGGACCACTCGGCCACTCTGTTCCTGATGGACGGCAAGGGCGAGTTCTACGGTACGTCGAACTTCCAGGAGCCGGAGGAGACGCGGCGCTCCAAGCTGCGGCAGCTGGTGAAGAACGGGTAAGGTGCATTCGCTCCTCTGCACGTCATCACCGGGCTTGTCCCGGTGATCCCGATCCGAAAGGCGCGGCGCTTCAAACAATCGGGATGGCCGAGACAAGCTCGGCCATGACGAGGCGAGTTCTTCCGATCGAACGCGAAGAAAAGCCCCGGCCGTTCGGTCCGGGGCTTTTCCGTTCGAGCCTCTGGAAGGCTTCGTTGCCGCAGCGCCCGCAGAGGGGGTCTCGGCGCTCCCTCGGGCGCTGCGGAGTTAGGCTCAGTAGTTGTAGGCGCGCTCGCCGTGGTCCGCGAGGTCGAGGCCTTCGCGCTCCTGGTCCTGCGTGACGCGCAGGCCGACGATCAGGTCCGTGATCTTGTAGAGCACCACGGAGCCGATGCCGGTCCAGGCGAGCGTAATGACCACGGCGATGAACTGCGTCCAGACCTGGCCGCCGATCGAGTACTCGCCGACGCCGTAGCCGCCGAGCGACGGTGCCGCCACGATGCCGGTGCCGATGGCCCCGATGATGCCGCCCACGCCGTGAATGCCGAAGACGTCGAGGGCGTCGTCATAGCCAAGGGCGTTCTTCACGCCCGTCACGGCGAAGTAGCAGACCGCGCCGGCCACGAGGCCGAGCACGATGGAGCCCATGGGGCCGGACAGGCCGGCCGCCGGCGTGATGGCCACAAGGCCGGCAACCGCGCCCGACGCGATGCCGAGCAGCGAGGCCTTGCCCTTGCTCATCGCCTCGACGGTCATCCAGGCGAGGCCGGCTGCGGCCGGAGCCAGGATGGTGTTGATCAGCGCCAGGGCGGCGCCTCCGGTGGCTTCCAGGTTGGAGCCGGCGTTGAAGCCGAACCAGCCGACCCACAGGAGGCAGGCGCCGACGAAGGTGAGGGTCAGCGAATGCGGGGCGAGGAGGTCGCGGCCGTAGCCGATGCGCTTGCCGATCAGCAGGGCGCCGATGAGGCCGGCCACGCCCGAGTTGATGTGAACCACCGTGCCGCCCGCGAAGTCGAGGGCGCCGAGGCTGAAGAGATAACCTTCCGAGAACCACACCATGTGGGCGATCGGAAGATACACGAAGGTCAGCCACAGGCCGGTGAACAGCATCACGGCCGAGAACTTGATGCGCTCGGCGAAGGCGCCGACGATCAGGGCCGGCGTGATGCACGCGAAGGTGAGCTGGAACGCCGCGAAGGTGAATTCCGGAATCGCCACGCCCTTGGTGAAGGTGTCGGCGGTGGAATCCGTGGTCACGCCGGCGAGGAACGCCTTGGAGAAGCCGCCGATGAAGGCGCCGATGCCCTCGCCGCCGGACGTGAAGGCGAGGGAGTAGCCGTAGAACGCCCACAGGATCGACACGAGGGAAAACACGGCGAAGACCTGCATGAGCACCGAGAGCATGTTCTTGGTGCGCACGAGGCCGCCGTAGAAGAGGGCGAGGCCCGGGATCGTCATGAGGATCACGAGGATCGTCGAGACGAGCATCCAGGTGGTGTCACCCTTGTTGACCGTGGGAGCGGCCGCAGCGGCGTCTTGCGCGAGAGCAGGCTCAAGGGCCGCGAGGCTTAATCCCAGCGCACCGAGCGCCGGCAGGAGGAGAGGACGGAACTTCATCGGATTCGAACTCCGGAAAATCATCGAATGAAAGGAATCAAAGGGCGTCGACGTCGGTCTCGCCCGTGCGGATGCGGACCGCCTTTTCGAGCGAGGTGACGAAGATCTTGCCGTCGCCGATCTGGCCCGTGCGGGCAGCCGCCGTGATCGCGTCGATCACCTGGCCGACCAGCTCGCTTGCGACGGCCACTTCGATCTTCAGCTTCGGCAGGAAGCTCACCGCATATTCCGCGCCGCGATAGATCTCGGTATGGCCCTTCTGCCGTCCGTATCCCTTCACCTCGGTCACGGTGAGGCCGTGGACGCCGAGAGCGGTGAGCGCGTCGCGCACCTCTTCCAGCTTGAACGGCTTGATGACCGCCATCACGATTTTCATGGGTTTGGCCCCTTTTTGAGACGCTGCCCGAGCGATCGGGCAGCGGTTTCCAACGTGAACCCGGCCTCGTGGACGGGTGTCGGGGGGATCTACGCAAGAAGCATGCCAAGCCAGGCCCGCTCTAGGCGAGGGGATGCTGCCTCTTTCCTAGGCAGCATAAGCTGGGCTATAAAACAGCCTGTTTGATGAATTATTAGGCAGAACCTGTCAGGACAGGCGCTCGCGGATGAGCCCTTCCTGGGCAACGGACGCGACCAGGGTGCCGTCCTGCTTAAAAATGAGTCCGCGCGAGAAGCCGCGCGCGCCGCCGGCGCTGGGGGTATCCTGCGCGTAGAGCAGCCATTCGTCGGCCCGGAACGGCCGGTGGAACCACATGGCGTGGTCCAGGCTCGCCGGCTGGATCGCCGGGTCGAACACCGTCCGGCCATGGGGGAAGAGGGAGGTGTCGAGGAGCGTCATGTCCGACGCATAGGCCAGCACGCATTGGTGGATCGCCGGATCGTCCGGCAGGCGGCCGGTGGTCTTGATCCAGACATGGAAGCGCGGCTCGCCCGGATCGCGGGAGGTGTAGCGCTTGATCTCCACGGGACGGATCTCGAGCGGACGCTCGCGCTCGTAATAGGTGCGCATGGGCTCGGGCATCTGCAGGAGGAGCCGGCCTTTGACATCCTCCTCGCTCGGCAGTTCGTCCGGGCCCGGCACCTTGGGCATCTCGGCCTGATGCTCGAAGCCGTCCTCCTCGCGGTGGAACGAGGCCGACATGGCGAAGATCGCCTGCCCGTGCTGGATCGCGAGCACGCGCCGGGTGCTGAAGCTCTTGCCGTCGCGGATCCGCTCCACCTCGTAGATGATCGGAACCTTGGGATCGCCCGGCAGCATGAAGTAGCAATGGAGCGAATGGGGCGAGCGCCCGTCGACCGTGCGGGTCGCGGCGACCAGCGCCTGTCCGATCACCTGCCCGCCGAACACGCGCTGCCAGCCGCTCTTCGGGCTCTGACCCCGGAACAGGTTCACCTCGAGGGGTTCGAGGTCGAGGATGGACAGGAGATCGGAAACGGCGCGGGACATGGGCTTCAAGGTCCTTCGATCGGCATCAGCCATCCATCGGTGAGAGGCGCGAGAAGGTCAAGCTTGACGCTGGTCAATGAATGGCGGACACCCACCTATCAGATTCAGAGCCTGAAAGTTTCTTTGGCACACGCATTTTCGAGCGGCGGGCGGAATCCACGTTGTCCGGAAATGCCTTGGGAGAGAGCTATGAGCGAAGCAACGGCCCTGGAACGAGCGCGCATCGTCATCGCGGGCGGAGGGCTCGCGGGGCTGTCCCTGTCGCTGGCGCTGAAAAGGGCCCTCGCCGAGGGGGTCGACGTGGTCATGTGCGATCCGGCGCTCAGGCGCGACCCGCATGGGGACAAGCGCTCCTACGCGATTGCCGCGGCTGCGCGCCGGATGCTGGAGGCCCTCGGCGTCTGGGCCGAGGTCGCCGAGAGGGCGCAGCCCATCCTCGACATGGTGATCACCGACAGCCGTCTGCAGGACCCGGTGCGGCCGACCTTCCTCACCTTCGCGGGCGAGGTGGACGGCAACGAACCCTTCGCGCACATGGTGACGGCGGGCGACCTGACCGCCGCCCTGCTGGAAGCCTGCCGCGAGAGCGGCGTCGACCTGCGCGCTGAGGGCGTGAAGGGCTTCGCCGTGCGCGGTGCTCATACGGAGATTGCCCTGACGAACGGGGACAGCCGGCAGGCTTCGCTGCTGGTGGCGGCCGACGGCGCGCGCTCGCGCCTGCGCGAGCAGGCGGGCATCGGCTGGATCTCGTGGCCCTACCGCCAGTCCGGCATCGTGGCCACCATCGCGCACGAGCGCGACCACGAGGGCAAGGCCGTGGAGCACTTCCTGCCCTCCGGTCCGTTTGCCATCCTGCCCCTCAAACCGGAGCCGCAAGAGGACGGCAGCCTCAGGCATCGCTCCTCCATCGTCTGGACCGAGCGTGCCGAGAACGTGCCCGCCTTGCTCGAATCCCATCCCGAGGACCTGCTCATCGAGCTGGAGCGCCGCTTCGGCCTGCAGCTCGGCAAGCTCGCCTTCGAGACCAAGCCGCAGGCCTTCCCCCTGTCCTTCGGCGTGGCGCGCTCCTTCGTGGCCGAGCGCCTGGCGCTCCTGGGCGATGCCGCCCACGTGATCCACCCGATCGCCGGCCAGGGACTCAATCTCGGCCTGCACGATGCGGCGGCGCTCGCCGAGATCGTCACCGATGCTATGCGGCTCGGCATGGATCCGGGCGCGGCGGACGTGCTCGATCAATACGAACGGGCGCGGCGCACCGACATCACGGCGATGGGCATGGTGACGGACGGCCTCAACCGCCTGTTCTCGAACGACGTTCTGCCCGTGCGCCTGATGCGCGACCTGGGGCTCGGCCTCGTCGACCGGATGCCGGGTCTCAAGCGCTTCTTCATCCGCGAGGCGGCCGGAATGCGCGAGCGGCAGCCGAGGCTGCTGAGAGGCGAGGGGCTGTAGGATAACCCTATCCGGTCGTCGCCACCGGCCTTGTGCCGGTGATCCCGATGATGAAATGGGCCGCGCCACAAACAATCGGGATGGCCGGGCTGTCCCGGCCATGACAATGCGAAAGGGAAACGCTTATTCCACCCGGCCGTGCTCGTGCCGGCACTGGTCGTGATCGGCCAGCACCTGGATGATCCGGCATTCACCCACCTGCCCGTGCCGGCAATCCTCGAGCATGTGCCGCAGCTCGGAGCGGAGAAGCGCGAGCTGGGCGATGCGGCGCTCGACGCCCTCCAGATGCCGGAGGACGATCCGGTCGGCGGGCTCGCAGGGCTGCTCGGGCCTGGCGCTCAGGCTCAGGAGCTCGCGGATGGCCTCGACCTCGAAGCCAAGCTCCCGCGCGTGGCGGATGAAGCTGAGGCGGGACACGTCTCCGGCGCCGTAGCGGCGCTGCCGGCCTTCCGTGCGCGGCGGCGCCGGGAGGAGACCGATCTGCTCGTAATAACGGATGGTCGGCACCTTCACGGCGACCCGGCGTGACAACTCTCCTATCGACAGATCCGTCATTTTTCCTCTTGAACCTCTAGTCGCTGGAGATTGTACGGTCCGGTCCGACTCAAGAAAAGGAGATTCGGATGAGCGAGTCCTGCGGCCATCAGCACGGAGCCTGCTGCTCCTCGCACGAGCACCTCGCCCATGCGGCCGAGAGCCGTCCGGCGACGAGCCACGGCCCCGCGGAGGCGGCCTGCGGCTGCCATGGCGGCGTGCCGGTCTTCGACGGGGTCGACCCGCGCTACAAGCGGGTGCTCTGGACCGTGATCGCCATCAACGCCGCCCTGTTCGTCACGGAAATCGTGGCCGGCCATCTCGCGCGCTCGCAGGCCCTGCAGGCCGATGCCCTGGATTTTCTTGGCGATACCGTCACCTACGGCCTGAGTCTCGCGGTCATCGGCGCATCCCTGCGCGTCCGCGCCACCGCCGCCCTGTTCAAAGGAGCGAGCCTGTCGCTCATGGGCGCCTGGGTGCTGGGATCCACCCTCTACCACGTGCTGATCCTCGGCCTGCCGCGGGCGGAGATCATGGGCGGGGTCGGGATCCTGGCGCTTGCGGCCAATCTCGCCAGCGTGTTGCTGCTGATGCGCTACAAGGACGGGGACGCCAACGTGCGCTCGGTCTGGCTCTGTTCGCGCAACGACGCCATCGGCAACGTCGCGGTCATGGCGGCGGCCGGTGCGGTCTGGTGGACCGCGAGCGCCTGGCCCGACCTGATCGTGGCCGGCATCATGGCCGCCCTGTTCCTGTCCTCGGCCACGCAGATCCTACGGCAGGCCTGGGCCGAATACCGCAGCGCCGGGTCCAGCGCTCCCGTTCCGGCCGAGTGACGCCAAGGGAGAGCCAAGAGGATTCCTGCCTCTCCCACATTCCAGAGGGAGAGGCAGCCTTCCCTTCCATGATGTAATAACATAATAATGAGCTCAGTGAATTTTCAGAACGCTGGGGCACATTCATGGCCAATCACGTTTACGACTCGATCGACGATCTGCCGGCTCCCGGCGCCGAAGCATTGGTACAGCTGGCGGACACGGACGACGGAAATACGATTATCGACATGACCCTTGAGGCCGCCACCGGAACGGTCTTCCAAACGGCTGGCAAGCAGCGCGTCACGGTCGGCAGCAACGGCTCCGTCAGGGGAGACGTTTACGGTCTGCACTTCAAGGACACTGATAGCAGCGTTCTCAATAACGGCGTGATCGGCCAGATCGCGACCCCGCAAAGCGACTTCACGACGGATATCGGCATCCGCTTTTCGGGTGACGGGCTGGGATCGGTGACGAATTTCCAGACGATCAAGGGCGCCGTGGGAATCAAGATCGAATCGACGTCGACACTGGCCAAGCTGGAGCTGCTCAATTCCGGGACGATCGAGACCACCGGTCTGGCCGTGATCGGCGGGAAGGGCGGCGACCGGATCGTCAATACGGGTGCCCTCAAGACCACCGCGGCCGCCAATCCAGCTGCTGTCCTGGACCTGGGCGCTGGGGATGACCTCTATGACGGCCGGTCCGGCATCGTTGTGGGACTCATCGCGCTGGGAGACGACAACGATATCGCCTATGGCGGCATCGGCGGCGAGATGTTCTCCGGCGGAAAAGGGAGCAACGTCATCGACGGCGGAGGAGGTGACGACACCTTCCTCATCGGGGACGGCTCCGACACCATCAATGGCGCCGGCGGCGCCGATATAGTCGATTATTCGAGCGTAACGTGGACATCGGCCCCGCCCGGCGGTTTTACCATCAATCTGACGTCCGGCTCGGCCTTCGGCAACGGGTACTCGGACACGCTCAGCAATATCGAGCACGTCATTGGGAGCGATCGAGCAGACACGATCACGGGCAATTTCTTCGCCAACAGCATCAAAGGTGGGGATGGTGACGATACCCTGGACGGCGGATCCGCCGACGACACCCTAGACGGCGGTGGCGGCAGCAATACCGTAAAGTTTTCGGGCTCGACCGCAGCGATCGTGGATCTCTCGAAGGTGGATCCTCAGACCACAGGCTACGGCAACGACAAGCTCATCAACATCCAGAACCTGGAAGGCGGCTCGGGGGGCGATCAGCTCACGGGCGATCAGCAGGCCAATCGCCTCGACGGCAACAGCGGCAACGACATCCTGAAGGGCGCCGCAGGCAGCGATACGCTTCAGGGCGAAGCCGGCAACGATACGCTCGACGGCGGCAGCGGCAACGATACGCTCGACGGTGGAAGCGGCAACGATACGGCGCAATTCTCCGGAGCACGGGCCAACTACACCATCGTGACCGACGCCAGCGGGGTCACCATCACCGACAAGACAGGACAGGACGGGACCGATCTGCTCAAGGACATCCGGTTCGCCAAATTCGCCGATCAGACGGTCGCGCTCGTCAACGGCAACCCGACCAGCCTCTCCCCCTCGAGCGCCAGCGTTTCGGAAAGCGCCGCCATCGGGGCGACGGTGGCGACATTCTTCGGCTCCGATCCCGATGGCGACACCCTGACCTACAGCCTGGTGTCGGACCCAGGCGGTCTGTTCGGCATCAGCGACGGCAAGCTCATCGTCAAGAATGCCCTCAACTACGAGGCCGCGACGCAACACATGGTCACTGTCAAGGCTTCCGACGGCTGGGGTGGGGACCTCGTCAAAACCCTGACGATCACCGTCAGGAACAACGCGACCGAGACAACGCCGATCATCAAGTCAGGCACGACCGGCAACGACCAGCTCATGGGCGAATCGGGCGGCGATCGCCTCTCCGGCTTGGAGGGCAACGACACGCTCTTCGGCGAGATCGGCGCCGACACACTGACAGGAGGCGCAGGTAACGACACCCTCGTCGGCGGGGACGGCAGCGACGTCTTCGTGTTCGACAAGAAGCCAAACGTGAAGTCGAACCTCGACTACATTCAGGACTTCCTCCCGAAGGACGATGCCATTCATCTCTCGCGGAGCGTCTTTAAGATCTCCAAAGGCACCTTGTCGAAAAAGGCCTTCGTGGTCGGCGATCACTTCAAGG
>DASZBB010000106.1:0-2172 GCA_035944695.1 Microvirga sp.
TCGATATTGGCGTAGATGTCGATCTCCCGCAGATCCTGCGCGATGGTGAACAGGGTCGGGGCCGAGAGCGAGGCGGCGACGGTCTGGCCGAGTTCGATATCGCGCTTGACCACGACACCGTCCACCGGAGACTTGATTTCCGTGCGGGCGAGATCGATCTCGATGTCCCTCAATTTCGCCTGTCTCTGCAGGATGATCGCCTCGGCGGATTTCACCCCCGCCTCGGCCAGGGCGAGGTCCGCCTTGAGGCCTTCGGTCTCCGCTTTATTCGAGGCGATCTGCGCGTCCGCCGAAACGAGGTTCGCCCGCTGGATGTCGACCTGGGTTCCGGCCTGCTCCAGGGCCGTCTGGGTTCCCACTGCGCGGGTGGTCAGTTCCTTCTGCCGCTCGAGCGTGCGCTGCGCTTCCGCGAGCTGGGCCTGGGTCCGGTCACGCTGAGCGGCGAGATCGTTCGCCTGCGCCTCCGACCGCTGCAGGGCGGACCGCGCCTTGTCGATCTGCGCCCGCTTGGTGTCCAGATCGGCCCTCGCCTGGGCGAGGTCCGCCAGCGCTGCATCGCGGCGCGACTTGATCTGCTCGGCGTAGAGGCGGGCCACCACCTGGCCTTGCTTCACGGGCGTGTTGTAGTCGGCCAGGATCTCGACCACTTGGCCGGAGAGCTGAGATCCGACCAGAACCGTCGTGACCGCGTTGAGCGTGCCGGTCGCGCGCACGCTCGCGGTGATCGGGCCGCGATCCACCACCCCGAGGCGATAGGCCTGGTCGGACGCGTTGCCGCCCGTGGGCTTCCACAGCACGAAGCCGGCGGAACCTGCCACAAGGAAGATGCCGATCACCCACAGCCAGACGCGACGCACCGGAGAACCCTCTGCAAGTCAAGGAAAGTCATGGGGGGCGATTGTGGCCGATTTCTCGGGACGTTACGAGTTAACTCTTTGTCATGCGGCACTCTGCGGCCGTGCGGCGATCAGGTTGCGCAGGGTCATGATCGTAGAGGCGTCCGCCACCCCGTCGACGCGCTCGGGCCGGAAGTGGCGCTGGAACGCGGCGACCACCTTTTCCGTATCCTCGTCGAAGACGCCGTTGATCCTCACCCCGTAGCCGTACATGGCGAGCATCGCCTGCAGGGCTTCGATGGGCATGCCCTGGTCGCCGCGGGAGAAGAAGCGTCCGTCGCTCGTGGCCGAGGGGGCGACCCAATGGCCGACGCCGGCCTCGTGCAGGCGCTGCCAGGGAAAAAGCTCTCCTGGATCGACCTTGCGGCCGGGGGAGACGTCGGAATGGCCGAGCACCCGCGCCGCCGGGATGCGCCAGCGGGCGACGATGTCCTTGGTCAGAGCTGCGACACTATCGATCTGCGCGTCCGGGAAGGGCGGCAGGCCGCCGGGGTGGCCGGGATTTGCGATCTCGATGCCGATGGAGCAGGAATTGATGTCGCTCTCGCCGTCCCAGTAGGACAAGCCCGCATGCCAGGCCCGGCGCATCTCCGGGACGAGCTGGAGAACGCGGCCGTCGCCGAACACGAAGTAATGGGCGGAGACCTGCGACACCGGATTGCACAGCCACTGCAGGGCTTCACCCTCGTCCGGCATGCCCGTGTAGTGGAGAACGATCATGCTCGGACGCTGGCCGTCCTTGCGCTCCCCGTGATTGGGCGACGGAAACACCTTGCTGGCGACCGGGCTTTCCGGGGACAGAGCGCTCATGCCGTCACCTGAGGTTCCGCTCGGCGGCGATGCGTTCCCACGCGGCATTGATGGCGGCCACGCGCTCGGTCGCGATCTTCACGGCTTCGGGTGGCAGGCCGCGGGCGATTTCGCGGTCAGGATGGTTTTCGGCCACGAGCCTGCGGTAATGCCGCTTGAGCTCCTCGTCGCTCATGCTCCGGTCGGCCTTGAGGATGAGATAAGGATCGTCCGGGCGCCTGACGTGGCGGGCGGCGATGCGCTCGAAGTCCTTCTCCGAGAAGGCGAAGATCGTCGCGACATCCTTAAGGTAGACGTATTCCGCCTCATGGATGGCCTCGTCCGCCTTGGCGATGTGGAACAAGCCGTCGAGCACGTCCTCGAGCAGGGCAGGCTCTTCCTTGAACTCATCGCCGATCTGGCGGGCGTAGGCCTCGAATCCATCGGAGGTCTGCATGGCGAGGTTGAACAGGCGTTCCACCTTGTC
>DASZBB010000107.1:0-3275 GCA_035944695.1 Microvirga sp.
GCAGGTAGTTCAGCGTGGTCACGATGGACCAGCGGTCCATCTGGCCCTGGTTGATCTGCTGCGTGCCGTGATAGAGGCCGGAGGTATCGCCCAAGCCCACCGTGTTGGCGGTGGCGAACAGCCGGAAGGCCGGGTGAGGCCGGATCACGCGCTTCTGGTCGAGGAGCGTCAGCTTGCCCGATTGCTCCAGCACGCGCTGGATCACGAACATCACGTCCGGGCGGCCTGCGTCGTACTCGTCGAACACGAGCGCCACGTTGTTCTGGAGCGCCCAGGGGAGGATGCCGTCCTGGAAGGCGGTGACCTGCTTGCCTTCCTGCAGCACGATGGCGTCCTTGCCGACGAGATCGATGCGGGACACGTGGCTGTCCAGGTTCACGCGCACGCAGGGCCAGTTGAGGCGGGCGGCGACCTGCTCGATATGGGTCGACTTGCCGGTCCCGTGATAGCCGGTGATCATGACGCGGCGGTTGCGGGCGAAGCCCGCCAGGATCGCCAGGGTCGTATCCCGGTCGAAGAGATAGTCGGGATCGAGATCGGGCACATGCCCCTCGGCTTGCGAGAAGGCCGGGACTTCCAGATCCGAGTCGATGCCGAAGACCTGTCGCACGGACACCTTCATGTCCGGCGTAAGGGTCGCTGTCTCGGTATGTGCCGTCATTGGGGCCTCTCGGTCATTGAAGTGTATCTCGAAAACGTCCTGGGCTTCTTAACCCTCAGGACGGAATGGCGCAATTTCCTAATCGGCTGATCAGCCCTGCCTGAAAGGAGACCGCGTCAGCACAGGCCGGCGCTCTTGAGAGCATCGTGCGCCTTGATGATGTCGCGCAGGCGCTCCTCGAAGGAGCGGTCGCCCCCGTTGGCATCGGGGTGGAAGCGCTTCACCAGGGCCTTGTACTGAGCCTTGATGGCAGGTCCGTCGGCGGTCTCGTCGAGGCCGAGGACGTCCAGGGCCCGACGCACCGCTCCCGTATGGCGCGGACGCTTCGGCTCAGGAGCGGCCCGCCGGGTCCGCGCCTGGGTGAAATCCTCGCCCTTGAGGATCCCGAGGGGATCGAAATAGCCCCAGTCCCGCGGCTCCGCCTTGGCATTCTGCTCCTCGCCCTGGCCCGAGGCGTTCATCCCCATGGTCCAGGTGGGACGATGGCCGACGATCGAATCCTTCTGGAAGGCGGCCACGGCGGAATCCGACATGCCGGCAAAATAATTGTACGAGGCGTTGTACTCACGCACGTGCTGGAGGCAGAAGCGCCAGTATTGGCCCTCCCGGTCCCGCCCCTTGGGCGCGCGGTATTCTCCCGCCGCCTTGCAGGTGGGATGCTCGCACACGGGTCCCTTAGCCTCCTGCGGCTCGTCGCAGGAGGGCTTGATCCGGATGCGGTCGAAAAGAGGCGAGTTGAGATCCATGATTCAGTGATTATGAGTGGCTTGGGGCCTTGAGCCAAGGCCTGAACGCTTTTCGCCGCAGACCCGTTCAAAAAGGTTTTACAAAACAGCATGACCCTTCAGCAGTGGATCACACAGACTTTGCAGGAGAGCCTGCAGCCGACCGAACTGACCGTCATCGACGAATCAGAAAAGCACCACGGCCATGCCGGCTGGCGGGAGGGCGGAGAAACCCATTTCCAGGTTTATATCGTGTCGGAAGCCTTCTCCGGCAAGAGCCGGGTCGAGCGTCACCGCCTCGTCAACGGGACCCTGAAAGGCGCTTTCGACAGAGGCCTGCACGCCCTGGCCATCCAGGCCAAGGCGCCGGGGGAGTGAGGGGCAATCCACCGCGCCACGGGATGGCCGGATCCGTTCCGGCCATCCCGATCCGGTGAGGCTCTGCGCCTTTCGAAGCGGGATCACTGGCACGGGACCGGTGATAGCAGGAGCTGTGGCTCTTATTTGATCCGCTCGAGCACGCTCACGTAGTTCGCCACCGCGGCGCCGCCCATGTTGAAGACGCCGCCGAGCACCGGGTTCCTCACCTGGATGCCGCCGGCCTCCTCGCAGAGCTGCATGGCCGAGAGCGCATGCATGGACACACCGGTGGCGCCGATAGGGTGGCCCTTGGCCTTAAGGCCGCCGGAGGGGTTCACCGGCAGCTTGCCGTCGCGGTTCGTCCAGCCTTCCTTAACGGCGATTGCGCCTTGGCCGCGGGGCGTGAGGCCCATCGCCTCGTATTCGATGAGCTCCGCGATGGTGAAGCAGTCGTGGGTTTCTACGAAGGAGAGATCGTCGAGTTGGATGCCGGCCTGGGCGAGCGCCCGCCGCCAGGCTTCCGTGCAGCCCTCGAACTCGATGATGTCGCGCTTCGACATGGGCAGGAAATCCTGCGCATGGGCCGTGGCCCGGAAGGCCACCGCGCGCTTCATCCGCAGCGCCGTTTCCGTGTCGGCCAGGACCAGGGCGGCCGCGCCGTCGGACACGAGGGAGCAGTCGGTGCGCTTCAGGGGACCCGCCACGTAAGGATTCTTCTCGCTCTCGGCACGGCAGAAGTCGAAGCCCAAATCCTTGCGCATCTGCGCATAGGGATTGTCGACGCCGTTCCTGTGGTTCTTGGCCGCAATCATCGCCAGCGCATCGGACTGATCACCGTAGCGCTGGAAATAGGTGCCGGCGATCTTGCCGAACACGCCGGCGAAGCCGCCCGGCGTGCCGCCGTCCTCGGGCAGGTAGGAGGCCTTGAGGAGGATGTTGCCGATCTCCGGTCCCGGCGTCGTCGTCATCTGCTCCACGCCGACCACGAGCACGGTCCTGGCGCGGCGCGCCTCGATGGTCTTGATCGCCTGGTGCACGGCGGCCGAGCCCGTCGCGCAGGCATTCTCGATCCGGGTCGCCGGCTTGAACCGGAACTTGTCGTTGGCCTGCAACACCAGGGAGGCGGTGAAATCCTGAGCCGAGAAGCCGCCGTTGAAATGGCCGAGCACCACCTCGTCCACATCCTCGGGCCCGAGGCCCGCATGCTCCAGCGCCTCGTTGGTGACGCGGACGATCAGGCTCTCGACTGTCTCGGTGTCGAGCTTGCCGAAGGGGGTATGGGCCCAGCCGACGATGCAGGCGGTCATGGATGTCTCCTCGGGAATTGTCTTGTTGGGAAACAAGGTGGCCCTCTTTGGGGCTTTCAGCAAGTCGCCCGATCGCATGTCAGATGCGCTCTTCCAACACGGTCTTGAGCTTGGCCTCGTCCTGTCGTTCATCGACGGACGACGCGAATCACGTAAGGAGGATCCCATGCGCCTGTGTGTCTTCTGCGGTTCCAGCAGCGGCCAAGACCCCACTTATCTCGA
>DASZBB010000108.1:0-11649 GCA_035944695.1 Microvirga sp.
ACCTGGGTTCGGCGGATTGTTCGGTTCCGTTCACGCTGAGCCCGTTCACGCTGAGACCATTCACACTCAGGCCGTTCACGCTCAGGCCATTTGCGGTGTCGAGGGCGCTTGCTCCTGTCGCGATCAAAAGTCCAAACGCGACCGCAAGAACCGAAATATAAATTCGTTCAAACATGATCTTTTCTCTCGATTATCATTTTTTGCGAACGGGATGGGCCGGCAGCCAGCGAGACACCTCGGACGGGACTACCCGCCACACCTGGTGAGGGCGTATCGACCGGGAAACAGCACTGACGGTCGAAAGACTGACATAAAGAGGAGCTTCTCTCGTGAGAGAGAAGCTCCTTGCTCCAGATGATCATCGATAGATGACTGGAGCTAGATCATCACGCATGATGATCGAGTTTAGACTAGTTCAACGGGGAAGTTGTTCCGGATAACGAGCGGCAGGATAGACGGAAGCAGGATAAATGTGCACCACCATAATATTCCCCTTTGTCGTTGCTTTACGAGAGCTTCCCTAGAGACCATCTCCAGAGTTTTTCAACTCTCGTAGAGGAGAATAAATGTGATAACGTTTTTGTAAAGCTGGAAAGTGGATTTCATATCATTTTGCAATCGTGGGTTAAACAACATCGCATCGACTAAACATCAGGTTCTAAGAACTACAAACTTGCTGTTGAGTCACGCTGAGATTCCAACTTGAGATAAGCCAAGCGAATCCGAGCATCGAATGTGTAATGTTATAAGTACAACCCTTGCATCTTGCTGGTAGCTTAGACTTTTCAAAGGTTTATTGTTTCTGCCTCTAGGGAATCACCGTTGGCAGGGCTCAAGGTGCACCAAAAGCGCAAGATCGGGCTCCCCGGCGGACGGGCGAACCCGGCTTTCGCTGGCACAGACCTCCAGCGTGCTTGGACGAGGCTCTCAGGACACGGTTCGGAACCTGGGCCCTTCACAGCGCCGAAACGACATGGACCATTCGGCCGAACGGTCAGGCCGCGTTCGCCGGTGAGGCCGCCGGGGCCATGGGTTCAAGAGCCCGCGAGACATGCCCCACCGCCTCGCGAAGCGTAGCGAGACCGGCTCCCGGCTTGACCGCCTCGGTCGCGAGGTGACGGCGGTAGGCGCGCGCCCCCGGCCGGCCGGTGAAGAGCCCCAGCATGTGGCGGGTGATGCTGCTCAGGCGCTCGCCTCTCTCCAGCTGGGCCGCAATGTAGGGCTCGTAAGCCTCGACGGCCTCGAATCCGTCCGCCACCGGCGGCTCCTCGCCGTAGAGCTCGCGGTCGACGCCGAGCAGGATCTCGGGTTCATGATAGGCCACGCGACCGAGCATGACGCCGTCCACGTGCTTCAGGTGCTCGTGGATCTCGGTCCAGGTCTTGATGCCGCCGTTGATGGCGACTGGCAGATCGGGCCGCGCCGCCTTGAGGCGATAAACCCTGGGGTAATCGAGCGGCGGAATGTCCCGGTTTTCCTTCGGGGAAAGGCCCTTGAGCCAAGCCTTGCGGGCATGGACCGTCAGCTCGTCGCAGCCGGCGGCCACCACGGATTCGGTGAGGCGGTCGAGAGCCTCTTCGGTGTCCTGATCGTCGACGCCGATCCGGCACTTCACCGTCACGGGCAGGGACACGGCGGCCTTCATGGCGGCCACGCACTCCCCCACCAGCACCGGCTCCTGCATCAGGCAGGCGCCGAAGCGGCCGTTCTGCACCCGGTCGGACGGGCAGCCCACATTGAGGTTGATCTCGTCATAGCCGAAATCGGCACAGATTTTGGCGGCCTGAGCCAGCTCCGCCGGGTTGGACCCGCCCAGCTGCACCGCCACCGGATGCTCCGAGGGGTCGAAGCCCAAGAGCCGCTCCCGCGGCCCATGGATGACCGCCCCCGTGGTGACCATCTCCGTATAAAGCCGCGCCCGGCGCGACAGGACTCGATGGAACGCCCGGCAATGCCGATCGGTCCAATCCATCATCGGGGCCACGGTGAGAAATTTATCGATCATCTTCAGCAGAACTGACGGTCGGGCTCGGGAGAAGGCCCTTTCATATGGGGATGGCGGCCGCAAGGCAAATAGACGTGAGCCCCGACACCGTGGGGCGAAGCGGGCGGTCTCAGATCACCCCGGCCACCTTCGCATCCAGCACGGACGCCGCTGCGCCGGGATCGAGCTTGACCTGCAGGCCGCGTTGGCCGCCGTTGATGAACACCTGGGCGTGCCCGAAGGCCGATTGCTCGAGCACGGTCGGGACGCGCTTCTTCTGGCCGAACGGGCTGATCCCGCCGACGTGATAGCCGGTGATGCGCTCGGCATCCGCGGGCTTCATCATCTGGGCCGCCTTGCCGCCCAGAGCGGCCGCGAGCTTCTTCAGGTTCACTTCCTGGTCCGACGGCAGGATCACGCAGGCCGGCCTGCCGTCCACCAGCACCATCAGGGTCTTGAGCACGCTCGACGGGTCGGCCCCCATGGCCTCGGCCGCCTGCAGGCCGATGCGCTCCGCATTCGGATCGTATTCGTAGGAGTGAACCGAGAAGGCAACTCCGGCCTGCTGCAGCGCCTGGGTGGCGCGGGTGGTCTTGGACATGGTCGCGATGAGTGAGCGTCAGGCCCGATCAGTGATCGTGCTTGTGACCGTGGTGGTGACCGCAGCCGGGGCCGTGCTCATGGCGACGGGCATGATCGTGATGATGGTCGTGATCATGCTTGTGGTCATGGGCATGATCATGCCCGTGGTCGTGATGATCATGGCTGTGTGCGTGCGAATGGGCATGGCTATGGCTCTCGGCGTGACTGTGGCCGTGACCATGATGGTGGTGGTGGCCATGATCGTGGTCGCAGACATGGGCGCTGCGCTCCGGCCGGAAGGGGCGCTCCACCGGCGTCGCCGTGCAACCCTGCCCGCGCACGAGTTCCGCCACGGCCGGATTGTTCTCCACATAGAGAGCATCCGCCGTGACCTCGACCAGGCCATGGCTGCTGCCGAGATGCCAGGCGAGACGCGTGAGGCGCAGGGGATTTTCGGCCTTCACCTCCAAGAGCGGCTCGGCCGCCGCCTTGACCTGGACGAGCCGGCCGTCCTCAAGCCGCAGGGCATCGCCGTCGTTGACCGTCGTCTCCATGTCGAGATCGAGCAGGATTTCGGTCCCGCGCTCGCCCTTGAGTGTCCCCTGGCGGCGGTTGCGGGCCTCGTGGTCGAGGGTGATCGTGTCGACGACGCGGTCGGCCTTCACGGCGGGCTTGCGGACGATGGTGGTGACGCGGGGCATGGGCTTGTCTCGGTGAATGTCAGGTGAGGCTCAGATAGGAAGCGTGGCCGGATATTAATAGGCGATCTTGTCGTCCTTGTCCGCCCAGGCGTCGAACACCGCCTTCGCCTCCAGGCTCGGCAGATGGTCCATCGGGAGGATGCGCTCGGCGATGGGCTTGGGGATCTCGTCGTAGATCAGGCTGTCGTCGAAGCCGATATCGGCCGCATCCTGCCGGGTGTTCGCGAACACGATCCGGCTCACCCTGGCCCAATAGGCGGAGGCGAGGCACATGGGGCACGGCTCGCAGCTCGTATAGAGCGTGGCGCCCTCGAGCGAGTAGTCGCCGATCGCCTCGCAGGCGCGGCGGATCGCAGTGACCTCCGCATGGGCCGTCGGGTCGTTGGCGGAGGTCACCTGATTCCAGCCCTCGGCCAGAACCTGCCCGTCGCGCACGATCACGGCGCCGAACGGACCCCCGGCTCCCCGGTCCATATGCTCGCGGGACAATTCGATGGCGCGCGCCAGATGGCGCTGATCGTCGGTCTTCATGGTGCTCATGGAGGCTTATGTATCGTTTGAGGCCGCGGGAGGCGAGAGGTTTTGCGCAAGCCCGCCCCCTTCCCGAACCTGCAGCAGCTGCGCCGTCACGGAGGCGGCGATGACTGCCGGATCCTTGTCGGCGATGCCGAGGAGCCCGATCGGGCAGACGAGGGAACGGATCTTCTCCTCGGGCAGGCCCAGCTCGCGGAACCGCTTCTCGAAGCGCGCGCGCTTCGTGGCGCTGCCGATGAGCCCCACATAGGGAAAGTCCCGCCGCAGGGCCGCCGCCGTGATCGCCATGTCGAGGGGATGGTCGTGGGTCATGACGAGGACGAAGGATCGAGGATCAGCCTCCGCGATCTCGGCCTCGGGGTCGCGCATGCGCACGGCCTGGGCGTTCGGCGGCAGGTGAGCCGGAAAAGCATCCTCCCGGTCGTCGAGCCAGCGCACGGCAAAGGGCAGCGGCGCGAGCGACAGGACGAGGGCGCGGCCCACATGGCCTGAGCCGAAAATGAGAACCGGCGTGCGCACCTCGCCATGGGTCTCGCGCCAGCCGCTCCAATGGTCGTCGCCAACAGCAGAGGAGAATTCGCGCGTCACGCGCCCCTCCTCCATCCGGCATTCGACCTCGAACAGCCCGCCCGATCCCTCGGTCTCCACCAGGGACGCAAGATCCTGCAGGTCCCGTTTGTCGAAGGTTTCGATCAGGATCTTCACCCGCCCGCCGCAGCACTGGCCGAGATCGGGCCCGAGAGCCTGATCGACGATCCTGGCCGGCCCGCGGCCTGCCGCCAGCATCTCGCGCGCGATGTCGAGCATGCGAAATTCGAGCTGCCCGCCGCCGATGGTGCCGTGGAATGCCCCGTCCGGCCGAACGACCATGCGGGCGCCGGCCTCCCGGGGTGCGGACCCTTTCACATCGTGCACGGTGATGAGGGCGGCGGATCCGTGCCGCGTGACGAAATCGGCCAGCTGGTGCCAGACCCTCACCCCATCGGCCTCCCCCGGAGCGCCTCGCAGGCGCGCAGGATCGCCTCGGGCGTCGCCGGCGCGTTGAGCGGCACGGGCTTCGACGGATCGAGCGCATGGATGGCGTCGGCCAGCGCGCAGAACACGCTGTTCGCCAGCATGATCGGCGGCTCGCCCACGGCCTTGGAGCGGTAGATCGTCTCCTCCCGATTCTCGTTGGGATAGAGCGCCACGTTGAAATCGGCCGGCACGTCGGAGGCGACCGGGATCTTGTAGGTCGAGGGCGCATGGGTGAGCAGGTGTCCTTCCTTGCTGAAGACCAGTTCCTCGGTGGTGAGCCAGCCCATACCCTGCACGAAGCCGCCTTCGATCTGACCGATATCGATGGCTGGATTGAGGGACCGCCCGACATCGTGGAGGATGTCGGTGCGCAGCAGGCGGTTCTCGCCGGTGAGCGTGTCGACGATCACTTCGGAACACGCCGCCCCATAGGCGAAGTAGAAGAAGGGCCGTCCGGTCCCCTTCTCGCGGTTCCAGGTGATCTTCGGCGTCTTGTAATGCCCGGCTTCCGAGAGCGGCACGCGGGCTGCGATGCATTTCTTCGCCAGTTCGTCGAAGGACAGGCTCTGGTTGCCGACGAACACGCGGTCGTCGCGGAAGTCGATCTGCTCCTCGGGAACGCCGTACGCCTCCGACGCATAGGCCGTCATCCGCCTCTTGATCGCCCCTGCCGCGATCCGCGCCGCCATGCCGTTGAGATCGGACCCGGAGGAGGCGGCCGTCGGCGAGGTGTTCGGCACCTTCGCCGTGGTGGTCGCGGTGATGCGCACCCTCTCCATGGCGATGCCGAACTCCTCGGCCACCACCTGGGCCACCTTGATGTAAAGCCCCTGCCCCATCTCGGTGCCGCCGTGGTTCAGATGCACGGAGCCATCCTGATACACATGCACCAGGGCGCCGGCCTGGTTCATGTGGGTGAGCGTGAAGCTGATGCCGAACTTGACCGGCGTGAGCGCCAGCCCACGCTTCATGATCGGCGAGGAGGCGTTGAAGGCTGCGATCTCCTCGCGGCGCGCGCGGTAGTTCGAGGTCTCCTCGAGGGTGCGCACGAGGTTGATGAGCGTATCGGTCTCCTCCACCTCCATGCCGTAGGGCGTGAGGTTTTCACCAGGCCGATAGAAATTGGCGTAGCGCACGTCGAGCGGATCGCGCCCCGTCGCCCAGGCGATCTGGTCCATCACATGCTCGATGGCGAGCATGCCCTGCGGGCCGCCGAAGCCGCGGAAGGCGGTGTTCGAGACCGTGTTGGTTTTCAGCCGTTTCGACGCGATGCGGACGGTGGGCATCCAATAAGCATTGTCCGCATGGAACATGGCCCTGTCGACGACGCCGCTGGACAGATCCGCCGAGTAACCGCAGCGGGCCAGCAGATCGACCGAATAGCCCTGGATGCGACCGTCCGCATTGAATCCGACATTCCAGTCGCAGCGGAAATCGTGGCGCTTGCCGGTGAGGATGAAATCGTCGTCCCGATCGAGACGCAGCTTGCACGGCCGCCCCGTCACGCGCGCCGCGAGAGCGGCCGTGACGGCCCATTGCGTCGCTTGGCTTTCCTTGCCGCCGAAGCCGCCGCCCATGCGGCGCGTCTCGCAGGTCACGTAGGCATCGGGAATGTCGAGCACGCGCGCCACCACATGCTGCACCTCCGTAGGATGCTGGGTCGAGGAATAGACATGGATGTCGCCGTCCTCGCCCGGGATCGCCAGAGCGATCTGCCCTTCCAGATAGAAATGCTCCTGCCCGCCGACGCGGAACTGGCCCTCCAGCCTCTCGGGTGCCTGGGCAATCGCCGCATTCGGATCGCCGCGGCCATAGGCATAATCCGGCAGCACGGTCTCGCCGCGCTCCAGCGCGTCCTCGACGGTGATGCTGGGCGTCTCGGCCTCGATTTCCATCACGGCCTTCTTGACGGCACGGCGCGCCACGTCGCGGTTCGTTGCGACGACGGCGAACAGGGCCTGTCCCAGAAAGCTGACATCCTGGTCGACGAAGAGCGGATCGTCGCCGAAAGCGGGCGACACGTCGTTCTCGCCCGGAACGTCGGCAGCGGTCAGAACTGCCACGACGCCGGGCACGGCCCGCACAGCGGAGACGTCGAGGGAGATCAAACGGCCGCGCGCTTTCGGCGATTGCCCGATCGCGACATGCAACGTGCCCTCGGGCTCGCGGATGTCGTCGATGTACTGCGCCAAGCCCTGCACGTGCTTGATGCCGGAATCGTGCGGGAGCGGCCGGCGGACATGGCGGAGCGCTTCCGCATCCAAGGTCGGTTTGGCGGGTGCGTTCATGGCGCTACTCCGCCGCCTGGAGCGCTTCGCGCCGGCCGACGATGCGCGTCGCCCTCGCCTCGCCCGATGCGGTTTCGCTCAAGGCCTTGAAGACGAGATTGCGGGCGACCGTCGAGCGGTACGCCGATGACGCCCGGTGATCGTCGAGGGGTTGATAGTCGCGTGCGATGGCCGCCATGGCCTCGCCCCAGGACGCGGGCTCGTCGAGAGACACGCCGACGAGCGAACGCTCCGTCTCACAAGCGCGCTTCGGCGTGCCGGCCATGCCGCCGAAAGCGATGCGAGCGTCGGCGATGCGCCGTCCGTCGAGGGTGAACTTGAAGGCGCCGAGCGCCGAGGAGATGTCCTCGTCGAAGCGTTTCGAGATCTTGTAGGCGCGGAAGACCTCATTGGCTTTGAGCTTCGGCACGCTCACCCGGCGCACGAACTCGCCCGGCATCCGGTCCTGGCGGCGATAGGCGATGAAGAAGTCTTCGAGTGGCAGGGTGCGGGCGGCGTCGCTGTGGCGCAGCTCCAGCTCCGCGCTGAGCGCAATGAAGACCGGTGCGAGATCGCCGATGGGCGAACCGTTGGCGATGCTGCCGCCGACCGTCCCCGAGGCGCGCACCTGCACCGATCCGAAGCGGCGCATGATCTCGCCGAGATCGGGATCGATCCGCGCCAGCGACGGATAAACCTGGGAGTGCGTCACCGTCGCGCCGATTCCGAGGGCATCGGAGGATTCCTCGATCGCATCGAGGCCGGCCACGTGCCCGAGCCAGATGATCTTCTCGATTTCCATCATGGCCTTGGTGATCCAGAGCCCGACATCCGTGCAGCCGGCGACCAGCGTCGCATCGGGATGCTGCGCATAGAGCGCCGCCAGGGATGCTTCGCTCGCCGGTGCGGCGAAGAAGCGCGTCTCGTTTCCGACGAAGACATCGCGTCCATCGGCAAGGCTCATGAGACCCTGTATGGTCTGCTCTCTGTTGGCGGAGAAGGTGTCATCGGCCTGCCCGCTGCAAGCTTGGAGCGCCGCATCGACGATCGGCCGGTAGCCTGTGCAGCGGCAGAGATTGCCGGCGAGCGCATCGTTGACGTTCTCGCGGCTCAGGGGCCTCTCACCCTCGTGATAGAGGGTAAACAGGCTCATCACGATTCCCGGGGTGCAGAAGCCGCACTGGGACCCGTGGTGCGCCACCATGGCGGACTGGACCGGATGCAATTCGCCGCTTGCGGCCAGATCTTCGACGGTGACGAGTTCCGCCCCATCAATCTGGCCGAGCAGTAGAATGCAGGCATTGATGGGCTCGTAATGGACGCGCCCGCCCCTGACACGTCCCAGGGCCACAGTGCAGGCGCCGCAATCGCCCTCCGCGCACCCCTCCTTGGTGCCGACGCGACGCTCCTGAAGCCTCAGATAGTCCAGAAGCGTGGTGCGGGGGTGAAAACCTGAAACCTCGACTGCCTGTCCGTTCCGCCAGAAGCGGATTGTGTCTCGTACCACGATGATCCTCCGCCGGTTGAACCCGGCCTTGTTATGGTGAGCCGGGTAGAATGACGGAGCAAGGCTTTTTCGCCAAGGGGCCCTCGTCGCGTGAGGGCCCCACGAGCCGGAGCATTTCCTAACAGAGCGCCGGGCCCGCTTACCAGGTGCCGGTATTCGGCATGGAGGCCCAGGGCTCCTGCACCGGCTTCGGCTCACCGCGCTGGAGCAGCTCGATGGAGATGTTGTCCGGAGATTTGACGAAGGCCATGTAGCCGTCGCGGGGCGGACGGTTGATGGTCACGCCCGCTTCCATCAGCTTGCGGCAGGTCTCGTAGATGTCGTCGACCCGATAGGCGAGATGGCCGAAGTTGCGCCCTCCGGAATACTCATGCTCGTCCCAGTTGTAGGTGAGTTCCAGCAACGGGGCCTTCGTGTCCTTGGACTTCTCCACGTCGCCCGGAGCCGCCAGGAAGACGAGGGTGTAGCGACCCTTCTCGTTCTCGGTCCGGCGCACCTCAACCAGCCCGAACTTGTTGCAGTAGAAATCGAGAGCTTCGTCGAGGTTCGAGACGCGAACCATCGTGTGCAGGTATTCCATGTTCAGTTTCCCTATGGTCGGGGATAGGTCATGGCGTATTTGCCCGGGAGATCAAGAGGTACCTTTTTCTTGCGCGGAAAATGCCTTGGATTTGCTCAAGATCAGGTGACTTTTTATGAATGCTGCCCCAAGCAGACTGGCGGTCCCTCCCCAAGGCCCTAGCTCCCATGCAACTCAGTTTCGAGTGAGTCGTTGATGCGCACCGACACAAACCAGATCGTTCGCCTTGAGGATTACCGGCCCAGCGACTTCCTGATCGACCGCGTCGAGCTCGACGTCAAGCTTCATCCCACCGAGACCCGGGTCGTCGCGAACCTGATCGTGAGACCCAACCCGGAGGGGCGTCCGGACGCCCCGCTCGTCCTTGACGGCGACGAACTGAACCTGAAGGCCCTGGCTCTGAACGGCCGCGCCCTGTCCGCCGAGGAATTCGAAGCCTCGCCGCAATCCCTCACGATCGCGCAGGCGCCCCGCCAGCCCTTCACGCTCACCATCGAGACCGAGATCAACCCGACAGCCAACACCAAGCTCATGGGTCTTTACCGGTCGAGCGGCAATTACTGCACGCAATGCGAGGCCGAGGGCTTCCGGCGCATCACCTATTTCCTCGACCGGCCCGACGTCATGGCCGTCTATACCACCCGGATCGAAGCGGATCGCGAGGACGCCCCGGTTCTTCTGGGCAACGGCAACCCCGTGGACAGCGGTTCCGTCGACGGCGCGGACAGGCATTATGCCGTCTGGCACGACCCGCACCCGAAGCCGTCCTATCTGTTCGCCCTGGTGGGCGGACGCCTCGGCCGGGTGTCGAAAGCCTTCACGACCATGAGCGGGCGCGAGGTGGAGCTGGCGATCTACGTGGAGCCCGGCAAGGAGGACCGCGCCGGCTACGCCCTCGACGCGCTCGAGCGCTCCATGCGCTGGGACGAGCGGGTCTTCGGCCGCGAATACGACCTCGACGTGTTCAACATCGTCGCCGTGTCCGACTTCAACATGGGCGCGATGGAGAACAAGGGCCTCAACATCTTCAACGACAAATACGTCCTGGCCAGCCCTGAGACCGCGACGGATATGGACTACGCCCATATCGAGGCGATCATCGCGCACGAGTATTTCCACAACTGGACCGGCAACCGCGTGACCTGCCGCGACTGGTTCCAGCTCTGCCTGAAGGAAGGGCTGACGGTCTTCCGCGATCAGGAGTTCTCGTCGGACGAGCGTTCCCGCCCCGTGCATCGCATCGCCGAGGTGAAGACCTTGAGGGCGCGGCAGTTTCTCGAGGATTCGAGCCCCCTCGCCCATCCGGTGCGCCCGACCCAATATCGCGAGATCAACAACTTCTACACGGCCACCGTCTACGAGAAAGGCGCGGAGATCGTCCGCATGCTCAAGACGATCATCGGCGACGACGATTTCCGGCGTGGCATGGATCTCTATTTCGAGCGCTGCGACGGCACGGCCGCCACGGTGGAGGACTTCCTGGGCGCCTTCACGGATGTGACGGGCCGGGATCTGTCCCACTTCGCCCGCTGGTACGAGCAATCCGGCACGCCGCGGGTCAAGGTGAAAGGGCATTACGACCCGGACGCAGGGACCTACCGTCTCGATTTCGCGCAGAGCACTCCTCCGACCCCCGGTCAGCCGAAGAAGGACGCCCTGGCGATTCCCGTGGCGCTCGGCCTGGTCGCTCACGACGGCTCGCCGACGGAGGCCGCCGGCGAGCGCGTGGATTCCCGCGGCGTCTTCCTGTTCGACAAGCCGGAGGACAGCATCACCTTCACGGGCGTGACGTCCCTGCCCGTTCCGTCCCTTTTCAGGGGATTCTCCGCCCCGGTGAAGCTGTCGCTCGATCTGCCGAACGAGGAGTTGCTGGTTCTCCTGCGGCACGACACGGACGCCTTCAACCGCTGGCAGGCCGCGCAAACCGTCGCCATGCGCCTGCTCACCACCCTGTCGAAGGGCCTCCCCGTCGATGACGGGGAAATCGATGCCCTGGCCGCGGCGCTCGGCGCCTTCATGGACAGGGATGCTCTCACGGATCCGGCCTTCGCGGCGCTTGTCGTCACCCTTCCCAGCGAAGCGGATGTCGCCCAGGAGATCGGCGAGGATGTGGACCCTGACGCCATCCATCGCGCACGCACGCAGATGCGGCGCCGCATCGGTCTGAGCTGTGCCGCCCATCTGCATCGCTTCTATAATGTCCTGACCGATTCCGGCGCCTACAGCCCGGATGCGGCCAGCGCCGGGCGGCGGTCCCTGCGCAACGCGTCCCTCGACCTTCTCGCAGCATCCGATCCGAGCACCGGCGAAGCGCTCGCCGTACGCCAACTCGAATCCGCGAGCAACATGACGGACCGCCTCGCATCGCTGAGCGTCCTGACCACCCTGCCCGGCACGGTGCGCGAGGAAGCCATCGCCCGGTTCGGCGACAGGTATCGCAACGAGCCCCTCGTGCTCGACAAGTGGTTCACCCTGCA
>DASZBB010000109.1:0-3955 GCA_035944695.1 Microvirga sp.
TCGACCACGACGCCGTCGGCCTTGGCCATCTTGGCCGCAAGTGCAACGAGGCCCATGGTGAACATCACGTCGCGCGGAGGCTTCCCGAAAGGAGCGCCCTCGCGGTCTATGAGAACGTGGCCGGCCACACCGCCCAGGAGAGCACCGATCGGCCCTCCCAAGGCGAGCCCGATGCCGGCACCACCCAGCTTACCCCAAATCGTCTGAATCATCGTGCGACTAGTCGTACGCTCAACTGCAGGCAAAAGGAAAGGGGCCGGGAATGCCCCGGCCCCTCAAATCCGTATTCGGACGTGTGATCAGCGGCAGTACACGTTGCCGTAGACGTCCTGATAGGTGCCGTACGGGCAGGCCGGGCGAGCCGGAGCCGTCGATGCGCCGACGATCGCGCCACCGGCCGCACCGATGGCCGCACCCGCCAGAGCGCCACTGCCACGACCCGTGGCTGCACCGCCAATGGCCGCACCAGCAAGGCCGCCGATCGCAGCGCCGCCGACTGCGCGCTCGCCGGGGGTGTTGCAGGCTGCCATCGAGAGAGTGAGGGCACCGGCGGCAATGGCTGTCATGATCTTCTTCATGGAGGCTTCCCTGTTGTTGAGCGGGCGGTAGGCTGCCCATTTCTGTTTAGCTTGACCTTACGCTGTCGCCAACTCCCGGGCAGGGAAAGAGTTCCTCCCCATTGCGGATAAGGTGTCGAAAAATTTTCAAACCTGTCGGAGGCTTGAATCGAGGTCGCAGAGCCAAACCTTGCCAAGGAAACATGGCCAGGCTTGAACGTATTCTGAACAAACACGCGGCTTGAAGTGCCACATCTTTGCCTTATTTCGCCGTCACCGACCGCGCCTTCCGATCTATGCCGGCTGGAGTTTCGGTTTGACTTGGCGACATCTGCTCAGAACCCTCGCAATTGCATGTCTGGGGGCTACGGCGTTAGTCCTGGCGGTTGAGGCCCGCGCCGAAGGAGGGAATGCCGACAACGTCATTTCACCTGACAAAGCCGAAGAGTTCCTGAGCGCAGCCGCCGCCGAGGCTGCGGCTGTTGCAGAGGAAGAGACGGCTGAGGCCGCCGATACCCAAAAGCCTGCGAAGACCGCCAAGACACCGGACGGGAAGAAGCCGAAGGGTGACGCCGTCGATGCGAAGGCCGACAAGGCTCAAGACGGCAAGTCCCGGGTCGGGCAGGCAAAGGAAGCCGCCGTTCAGTCGGGTGGCGAGGAGGCCGGGAATCAGACCGCATCGCTTCCTTCGACCCCTGTCGATGCCAAGCTGAGGCTCCGGTCGACGGACGCCGTTCGCAGCACCGCTCTCAAGCCGCTCATCGCCCGTTACGCGTCTGAGAACGGCTTGCCCTTCGAGCTTGCCGATGCGGTCGTTCGGCTCGAGAGCCGCTACAATGCGGGCGCGCGCAACGGCCCGAACATGGGCCTCACGCAGATCAACTTCCGCACCGCGCAGGCGCTCGGCTACCAGGGGCCGGCTGCAGGTCTGCTCGATGCGGAAACCAATCTCCGCTACGGGTTGAAATACCTCGCCAAGGCTTACAATCTTGCAGGCGGTGATACCTGCGGGACGATCCTGCGGTATCAGTTCGGTCACCGCACGCAAACCATGACGGCCGCTTCGCGCGCCTATTGCGCCAAAGTGAAGGTGATTACGGCTGCGGCCGACTAAATAGTCGGTTGCTTGCGCTTCTGCACCTCGTTCAACTCGAAAATCGGAGCCGCCTTTCCTTCAGAGGCGTACTATACCCTTGACGGGGAGGGGCGTTTGGCACCACATCCCCACCGTCAGCTGGCCGGGCGGCCGCTTCGAGTTCAGCTCGGGGAGGAAAGTCCGGGCTCCATGGAAGTAAGGTGCCGGATAACGTCCGGCGGGGGAAACCCCAGGGAAAGTGCCACAGAGAGCAGACCGCCCCGTATACGGGGTAAGGGTGAAAGGGTGCGGTAAGAGCGCACCGCGGACGCAGCAATGCGGACGGCAAGGTAAACCCCACCAGGAGCAAAACCGAATAGGGACGACAGGCGTTCGCGCCAGGCCTGCTTCCAGGCTGGTCGTCCGGGTTGGTTGCTTGAGGCGGTCAGCAATGATCGTCCCAGAGGAATGGTCGCCACGTCCGAAGTCTTAGACTTTGGGCCCTACAGAACCCGGCTTATAGGCCGGCTGACCCCATCTATCCACAGGCCTGAATTTTGCGAGAAAGCGGAGCAAACCGTTGCTCCGCTTACGATTCATTAACCGTAAATGCGTCTCATGTGGGATGCATGCCACGCGGCGTGTCTCCCATCCCCGTTCCGTTGACGCCCATATTCTCCCATGTTATCCCAAACCATCCCGTCGACGGTGTCTCCTGAAAGGGGCGTCAAGCACTCAAGAAATGCTGACGTTCTGCTTCGGGAAGTAGCGTCACCACCGGCTGCGGGTGGCAGATCCTCAAGATCTGCCGGGGGGCTGACAATCAGGAGCGTGCGAGCTGCGGCCAATGAACCGCTTCGTGTCCAATTTCACCAACAAGTTGGATTCGAAGGGTCGCGTCTCGATCCCCGCATCCTTCCGGGCCGTGTTGGCCAGGGATGGATTCGAGGGGCTCTACGTTCATCCGGCGCTGGACGCGCAGGCATTGGACGCAGGCGGCAACGTGCTTCTGAACGAGATCGATGCGTTCTTATCGACGCTGTCGCCCTATTCGGACGAGCGGGATCAGCTGTCGACGGCGTTGTTCGGGACAAGCGAGATTCTGAAGGTCGATCCGGAGGGGCGTGTCATCCTGACGGATACGGTAAAAGTGCATGCCGGGATTGGCGATACGGTGACGTTCGTCGGACTCGGTCACAAGTTCCAGATTTGGGAGCCCGAGCGTTTCCGTGCGCACCTGGAGGAGGCGCGTACGAAGGTCCGAGACCTGAAGAAAGCATTGGGAAGCCGAGTTGCGGAGCCAAGGTTAGTGCAGAACACCTCACCAGGAGGACGGGAACGATGATGGGGCGCGGCGACGGCCCAGGAGCCGGAGCCGCTGGCGGACCGTCCCGTCACGTTCCTGTTCTCCTGGAGGAGGTTGGCACAGCGCTCGACGTGAAGCGCGGCGGCGCGTTCATCGACGGCACGTTCGGTGCTGGCGGTTATACCCGCGCCATTCTCGACGGACATCCCCAGAACAAGGTTATCGCCATCGACCGCGATCCCGATGCGATCGCCGGCGGAGCGTCCCTCGCGGCCAAGTACAAGAAGCGGCTGATGCTCGTTCCCGGGCGCTTCGGCGACCTCGACGAGATCGCGCGTTCGCAGGCTTTCGAGAGCGTCGACGGCGTCGTGCTCGACATCGGCGTGTCGTCCATGCAGCTCGATCAGGCCGAGCGCGGCTTCTCGTTTCGCAACGAGGGCCCCCTCGACATGCGCATGGAGCAGAGCGGTCCGAGCGCGGCCGATCTCGTCAACGAATCCTCTGAGTCCGAACTCGCCGACATCTTCTATCATTACGGCGAGGAGCGGCGCGCTCGTGCGGTCGCCCGCGCCATCATCGAGATGCGCCGACGCCAGCCCTTCGAAACCACACGTCAGCTGGCGGATCTCGTAGCCTCGCTGATCAGGCAGGAGCCAGGCGGCATTCATCCGGCCACGCGCGTGTTCCAGGGTCTGCGGATCGCCGTCAACGACGAGCTCGGCGAGCTGGTGCGCGCCTTGCACGCGGCCGAGCGTATTCTGAGGCCCGGCGGCCGTCTCGTGGTCGTCACGTTCCATTCCCTCGAAGACCGCATCGTGAAGCAGTTCTTCGCCGCCCGCACCGGGCGCGCGGCCACGGGCTCGCGCCATCTGCCGACGGCTGCCGCGCCGGAGCCGACTTTCGACGCGATCACGAGAGGTCCCGTGGGGCCGAGCGAGCAGGAGATGGCGCGCAATCCGCGGGCCCGCTCGGCGAAACTTCGAGCCGGTGCGCGGACCAGCACGCCGCCACAAGAAC
>DASZBB010000110.1:0-8763 GCA_035944695.1 Microvirga sp.
AGCGAATTGGCCTTCCGGGTCGGCAATCCGTCGCCGACGGACGTGTTCATGGGAACGACCCTGATCGTCGTGCTGCTGGAGGCGACCCGCCGTTCCGTGGGGTGGCCGCTCCCGGTCATCGCTATCGGGGTGATGCTCTACGCCTATTTCGGCCCGTCCATGCCCGGCATTCTTCAGCATCCCGGCGCCACCTGGTCGAACATCGTCAACCATCTCTATCTCACGAGCCAGGGCATCTATGGCATCGCTCTGGGAGTCGTTGCCACCTACGTCTTCCACTACGTTCTGTTCGGCGTGCTCGCGACCCGGGTCGGGCTCGGCAAGCTCTTCATCGATCTCGCCACCTGCGTGGCGGGGCGCTATGCGGGCGGTCCGGCCAAGGTCTCGATTTTCGGCTCGGCCCTTTTCGGCATGATCTCGGGCTCCTCCATCGCCAACACGGTCACGGTCGGCTCCCTGACGATCCCGGCGATGATCCGGGTCGGCTACCAGCGCCATTTTGCTGCGGCGGTGGAATCGGCGGCCTCGACGGGCGGGCAGATCACCCCGCCGATCATGGGCGCGGCCGCCTTCCTCATGGTGGAATTCCTCAACGTCTCCTATCAGACGGTGATCCTGGCAGCGGTCGTGCCGGCGTGCATGCACTTCTTCGGCGTGTTCATGCAGGTCCATCTCGAGGCCAAGCGCGCCGGGCTGAAGGGGTTGCCCGCCGAGGAACTGCCCAATGCGGCACAAGTCATTCGCGAAGGCTGGCAGACGATCATGCCGCTTGCCGTGCTGCTGATCGTGCTCTTCTCCGGCTTCACCCCCTATCTCGCCGCCTTCTGGGGCATCACGGCCTGCCTTGTGGTGGGAGCCTCGCGTGTTCCCGCCATCACGCTCGGATTCCTGGCTGCCGTCATCGCGGCCATCGCCATGGGCATCCTCACGCAATTGATCTTCGTGGTCCCGCTTCTTGCTCTGGTGCTGTCGCTCCTGATCATCACGTTCCTCAGGAGCGATGCCGGCAAGGCGGTGGTGCTCGACCTCGTGGACGCCTTCGTGGTGGGCGCCAAATACGCGATCGGCGTGGGCGCGGCCGCCGCAACGGTCGGCATCATCGTCGGCATCGTCACGCTCACGGGCGTCGGCTTCAAGATCTCCTTCATCGTCACCTCGTTCGCCGCGCAACTGGCGCAAGGCTTCGTGGATCTCGTGCCGGCGGGCCTGACCGACATGAAGGCCATGACGCTGTTCTTCACCCTGCTGATGACGGCCATCGTCTGCATCCTGCTCGGCTGCGGCGTGCCGACGACGGCGAACTACATCATCATGGTCACCGTCGCGGCGCCGGCGCTCGGGCTCCTCGGCGTGCAGCCGCTCGTCGCGCATTTCTTCGTGTTCTATTACGGGGTGCTCGCCGACATCACGCCGCCGGTGGCGCTCGCCGCCTATGCGGGAGCCAGCATGGCGGGGGCCGATCCGTTCAGGACCGGAAACACGGCCTTCCGGCTGGGCCTGGGCAAGGCGCTGGTTCCGTTCGTCTTCGTGTACGGCCCGGCCATGCTCGTCGTCACACCGGAATTCACCTGGCCGGGCTTTCTCTTCGTCACGGCGGGAGCGGTTCTCGGCATCGTGTTCCTGTCGGCGGCCTTCGCCGGGTACGGGCTGACGCTGATGCGGGCCTGGGAGCGCTGGCTCATCGGCCTCGCGGCGCTGCCGATCATCGCTCCCGATGTGGAGACCACCCTGATCGGGTTGGCGATGGCGAGCCCCGTAGTCGTGTCCCAGCTCTTCAAGGCCCGTGCAGGGATGGTGCCGAGGCCCGCCTGAGGCACGCGCATGACAACCTGAACCATTCTGCGGTCCTTCCGTTGTTCTTTGCCGGATTGAAGACCACGGGAGAGCCTTATGGTGGACTACAAGAAGCTTTTGGATGCATTCGTCGGAGCCATTGGCCGTCCCGATCAGCAGAATTCCGGCCAAGCCGGCCACGGCGTGAAGCAGCAGGTCGAGAAGAGTGTGACGCAGGTCACGGGCCAGTCGCCCGATCAGCTGTTGCAGAAAGCCAAAGACTTTGCCATCCGCAATCCCGGCCTCACCCAGACAGCCCTGGTCGGCCTGGCGGGTCTCCTGTTCAAAGGGCGCAAGAAGGGAAAGCTCACCGGCAACCTGGTCAGGCTCGGCGGCCTGGCGGTGATCGGCGGGCTGGCTTACAAGGCCTATCAGAACCAGCAGGCGGCCAGGGCGCCGGCGTCGGGCGGCACCGATGCGGCCGCCGGACCGGCAGCATCCGGACCCGATGAGGCTGTCGCGCAATCCGCGCTGAGCTTGCCGGAAACGTCACGCTTTCACCCGGTCTCCCAGACCGAGGACGATGCCCTCCTGTTTCTGCGCACCATGGTGGCGGCCGCGGCGGCGGACGGACATATCGACCAGGCGGAACGGTCGCGAATCGTCAAGGGCCTGACCGAGGCCGGCATCGACCCGGAGGCGAGCCGTTGGCTCGAAACCGAGATGGCGTCGCCCGCCGATGTCGAGGAACTCGCCGCCAACGTCAACGATCCGGAAAAGGCCGCGCAGGTCTATGCGGCGGCCCGTATCGCCATTGATCCCGACACGATCCAGGAGCGCGAGTTCCTGCATCAACTGGCCGAGGCGCTCGATCTCGATCCGGCGACGCGTGCGCAGATCGACGAGACGGCCGGCGGCCTGAGCTGATGGATGTTCCCTCCCTGACGCCTGCCTGAACAATTCCTGTCCTCGGCCTGAGCAGGTGCGAAGCGGCCGTCTCGAAGGAGGATCCAGCGCGGTCTGGAGGCTCCTTCGGGATGCCGCGTGTACCCCTCAGGACAAGGCTCCGGATAAGGTTCTTAGAGCGGCGACACCTGCCCGAGCGGCCTGATGGTTTGGTACTTGATGGTGGTCTGCGTGCCGGGTTTGTCCTCGTAGCGCTTGGCCAACACGAAGCCGAGCTCCGGCGAGTAGAGGTCGGTGTGCTCGGAGGTGATCTTGCCTTCCCCATTGAGGAAGCGGTTGCGCACCACCAGGACGTTGTAGGAGCAGGAGCCGAGCTGAAGCTGCTCCTGGCCTGTCACTGTCAATTCGAGCGAGATCAGGCTCCCCACCTTGCCCGGCTGGGCCGGAGCATAGGTCAAGGCCCGGCGGGCCTTCGGCTCGAGCGGGAAGACGGCCCGCAGGTCGGAAACGGGAATATTGATGCTCCGGGCCGTGTCGTCGAAACGGCTGATCGGGAAGAGCCCGCGGTAGTAGATCACGTCCTGCTTCTTCCCACCGGGATACGCGTTCACCACATGGACGAAATGATCCGGGGCCGGCCGGACCTCCGCGACGGTCCCTTGACGCTCCAAGGCAAAACCCAGCTTTGCCGTCTGGGCATTCGGGCAGTCGTCACTTAAAGCCGGGGATGCAATCAGAAACGCGGCAGGGACGATAAGCGAGTGTCGAACCATGGCGGTGCTGCTTTGAGTCGTGGGTTGAGCTGCGTATCGGCGCAGGCTCTTGAATGAAATCTAATAACAACAATCCTGCTGGATGGGAATGAGGTCAATCGATGCTGCCACGCTTAAAGATTGTTTCGAACTGCTAAAAGGCGGCTTCTTTTATCAAGGGACGGTTGATCTTACCCGCCGTCCTGGATCAAATACCGCCACTGCGTTTACGGATGCCCGAAAGGAATGAAGAATGGCTGAGAGGCCTCACCGTCGCACTCCCGATCAGCTTCGCTCACGGCTGTGGTTCGACAATCCCGATAATCCGGGCATGACGGCGCTCTACCTGGAGCGCTACCTGAATTTCGGCCTCACGGGCAAGGAGCTGCAGGGCAAGAAGCCGATCATCGGCATCGCGCAGACCGGCTCCGACCTTTCGCCGTGCAACCGCCATCATCTCGAACTCGCCAAGCGGGTGCGGGACGGCATCACGGCCGCGGGCGGCATTCCCTTCGAGTTCCCGTGCCATCCGATCCAGGAGACGGGCAAGCGTCCCACCGCCTGCCTCGACCGCAATCTCGCCTATCTGTCCCTCGTCGAGGTTCTCTACGGCTATCCGCTCGACGGCGTCGTGCTGCTGACCGGTTGCGACAAGACCATGCCGGCCTGCCTCATGGCGGCCGCGACCGTGAACATCCCGGCGATCTCGCTCAATGTCGGACCGATGCTCAACGGCTGGCATCACGGCGAGCGCACGGGCTCGGGCACCATCGTGTGGAAGGCGCGCGAGCGCCATGCGGCAGGCGACATCGATTACCAGCAGTTCATCGACATCGTTGGGTCGAGCGCGCCGTCCGTGGGTCACTGCAACACCATGGGCACGGCCTCCACGATGAACGCGCTCGCGGAAGCGCTCGGCATGTCCCTGCCGGGCTCCGCAGCGGTGCCTGCACCCTACCGCGAGCGCGGACAGATGGCCTATGAAACGGGCCTGCGCATCGTCGACATGGTGTGGGAGGACCTGAAGCCCTCCGACATCATGACCCGTGAGGCGTTCGAGAACGTCATCGTGGCCAATGCGGCGATCGGCGGCTCCACCAACGCGCCGATCCACATCAATGCGATCGCCAAGCATATCGGTGTGCCGCTCGATTGCGACGACTGGGAGCGCATCGGCTTCGAGATCCCGCTGCTCGTGAACGTGCAGCCGGCGGGCGAATATCTCGGCGAGGAGTATTTCCGCGCCGGCGGCCTGCCGGCCGTCATGGCCGAGCTGATCGGCGCCGGCAAGATCCATGAGAACGCGTTGACCTGCACGGGCACCACGATCGGCGAGAACTGCAAGGGCAAGCACACCTGGGATCGCGATGTGATCCGCTCCTACGACAATCCGCTGAAGGAGAAGGCGGGCTTCCTGAACCTCAAGGGCACGCTCTTCGACTCTGCGATCATGAAGACCAGCGTGATCAGCCAGGAGTTCCAGGAGCGCTACCTCAACAACCCGGAAGACCCGAACGCCTTCGAAGGACGCGTCGTCGTGTTCGACGGGCCGGAGGATTATCATCACCGCATCGACGATCCGTCGCTCAATATCGACGAGCACACGATCCTCATCATGCGCGGCGCGGGGCCGGTCGGTTATCCGGGTGCGGCGGAGGTGGTGAACATGCAGCCGCCGGGTGCGCTCATCAAGCGCGGCGTCCTCTCGCTGCCCTGCATCGGCGATGGACGTCAGTCGGGCACCTCGGGCACACCGTCGATCCTCAACGCTTCGCCTGAGGCGGCCATCGGCGGCGGTCTGGCGCTGCTGCAGACGGGTGATCGCATCCGCATCGACCTCAACAAGCGCAGTGCCGACATTCTTCTGTCGGCGGATGAGCTGGAGAAGCGGCGGGCCGATCTCGAGGCCCGGGGCGGCTATGCCTATCCGGCGAGCCAGACCCCCTGGCAGGAGATCCAGCGCTCGATGGTCGATCAGCTCTCCGAGGGCATGACCCTGAAGCCGGCGGTGAAGTACCAGAAGGTCGCGCAGACCTTCGGCGTACCGCGCGATAACCACTGATTGGCACGAGAAGGAACGGGGGCTGTCATGAACAGGCTTCACGGAAAGACGGCCCTCGTCACGGCGGCAGGGCAGGGCATCGGCCGCGCCACTGCGAAAGCGTTGCTTCGCGAAGGCGCGAAGGTCTGGGCGACAGATCTTGACGTTGCCAAGCTGGAAGGACTCGATGGCGCCGAGAGACGCAGGCTCGACGTGCTCTCGAACGCCGATGTCGAGCAGCTCGTCGCAGAGGCCGGGCCCTTCGACATTCTCGTCAATGCGGCGGGCTTCGTGCATCACGGCACGATCCTCGAATGCTCCGACAAGGACTGGGATTTCTCGTTCGATCTGAACGTGAGATCCATGCATCGGACGATTCGGGCCGTGCTGCCGGGCATGCTGGAAAAGGGCCGTGGCTCCATCGTCAACATCGCGTCCGGTGCCTCGTCCGTCCGCGGCATTCCCAATCGCTATGTCTACGGGACCACGAAGGCGGCGGTGATCGGCCTCACGAAGGCGGTCGCTGCCGATTTCATCAAACGCGGCGTGCGTGCCAACGCCATCTGCCCCGGCACGATCCAATCGCCATCCCTCGACGAGCGGATCGCTGCGCTGGCTGCAAGCTCGGGGCAAAGCCTTGACGCGGTGCGCCAGGCCTTCATCGACCGCCAGCCGATGGGACGCCTCGGCACGGCCGAGGAGGTGGCGGCGCTCGCCGTCTATCTCGCCTCCGACGAGGCGAGCTACACGACGGGGCATATCCACCTCGTCGACGGCGGGTTTGCGCTCTAAGCGATCATCGCTGTTCCGCACCTGCGGTTTCGCTCGTCACGCGACTTGACCGGCAGATCAAAGAAGAAGGGCAGGCGTTCAAGCCTGCCTTTTCAGTTTGCCGTGGTTTTGGGATAGGCGGTTTGTTCCTTGTTGCTTATCGGCATTACCCCCGCGCGGTTCTGCTGTTGGCGTGCTCTGCTTTGGCAATCCATGCCGCCGCCTCACGGTGCCTCCAATCCATCCGTAACACGATACGAAAGTCCCGGATGGAGCCGCTATACTGGCTGAGGCAATACAATATGACCCCCCTGACAAAATAGAACTTCACCAAAAACGTCGTCAAAAAAGTTGCTCTTGGATTGTAGTGAGTTAACGGTTTGAAATTTTCACCGAGCACTAAGTCAACAAGACTTAGAATGACCGACTGTCTCATACCTGTGGTTGTGGTCGTCATTGGGTGCCTCTAGCGAAAGTAGTAGTACTGTCTTTTGGTGAGCAGTATTTGTCTTCCGTTTCGACTTGTTGAAGTCGCCATTAATGTCCCACGATGCTTACCCTGCGGAAATCGGAGGAACGCAAGACTTGTCGGAAAAACGCAGATATCGTAGTTTTTCTTGAGAAACGGCCCTTTCAGGCCTCACGAACAGACCCAAACGGCCTTGGGAATGGCGGTCGAGATGCGCGGGGATCATGGTGGATGCTCATCCGGACAGGGAGCAGACGACACCGCCTGAGGCAGGAAACAACTCCGGCGCGAAGCCTGCCGCTCACGATAGCTCGATTATCGACCTGACGATCAGATCGAGCCATCTCGACGAGATGGAGGATCTGACGAATTCCCTGATCTCGTCCCACAGGCTGAAACCTTTGACGAAGGACGGTGCGTTCGACAGCACTTTGCGGATTCACGGGCTGCAGGATTTCTGCAATTTCACTATCTCCTACGGACGCTCGGTCGCGGGCAGTCTTCAGGACGAGTCGAGCGATGAGCGAATGGCCTTCGTCATCGCGCAAGAGGGGCGTGGCCAGCTCGTCATGAACCGGCAAGAGTTCGATGTCTCGGGCCAACATGGCGTCGTGTTCCCCGCTGGCCCTCTCAGAACTCTGAATCACAGCCATGACTGCCAGCTCTCCGTCCTCCTCATGAACAGACGCAAGGCTGCGGATCATTGCGCGAAGCTGCTGGGACGCGCTCTCGACCGGGAACTTGAGTTCGACCTCGGCTTCGATCTGACCGACGCGCATGGCCAAAGCTGGGTGCGGCTGTTCCAGTATGCCACCGCGGAACTCGCCAACCCGCATTCCCTGTTCCGCTCCATCGCGGCCGCTCGTCAGCAGCTGGAGCAGACGGTGCTGACGGGCTTCCTGCTCAGCCAGACCCACACCTACTCGGAGGCGCTGCTGCGGCCGCAATCGGCTGCCGCGCCGTTCTACGTCAAGCGCGCGGAAGCTTACATCGAGACGCATTTCGCCGAGCCGCTGTCCCTGGCCGAGATCGCCGCGCAGGCCGGGGTGAGCGCAAGGAGCCTGCAGAACGGCTTCCAGACCTTCCGCAACACCACGCCCATGGGGTTCCTGCGATCGGTGCGGCTGAGCAGAGCCCATCGCGCCTTGCTCCAGGCCGATCCCAAGACGACCACCGTGACGGAGATCGCGCTGGCCTGCGGGTTCAATCACATGGGCGAGTTCGCGTCGGCCTATCGGCATGCCTTTGGTGTCGCACCGAGCCGAACGCTTCTGGCGAAGATGAGAGCTTTATGAGCCTTGATGCAACCTCGGATCCATGTTCATGGAAGGCGGCGTCTGCATGACGAGCAATCTTCCGGACGAAAGAGAGAGCAGCGGAAAGCGTGAGGCTGACGATCAATCTTCATTGCAGAGCACTGGTGCTGGCGCAAAGCCTACTGCCTCAGACGCGTCCGTCTTCGACCTCGTGATCAGATCGACAGAGATCGACGAGATGGAGGATCTCACAAATTCGATGATCTCGTCGCACAGGCTAAGACCTTTGACCAACGACGGTGCATTCGACAGCGTGTTGCATGTTCACGGAGTGCCGGATTTTTGCGGGTTTACGATCTCCTATGGACGTCCCATGGCTTCCCATCTGGAGGACAAGACGGACGACGGTCGGATGGCATTTGTCATGCCGCTCAAAGGAAGAGGCCAATACGTCCACAACCGGCGCGAGTTCGAGATGTCGGACGAGCGTGGTGTGGTGTTTCCCGCCGGACCCCTCAAGACTCTCAATCAAAGCGCCGACTGCGAGATTTCCGTTCTCTTGATGAGCCGGCACAAGGCCGCGGAACAATGCGCGAAGCTTCTAGGCCGCGACGTCGACCGGGAGCTCCAGTTCGACACCGCGTTCGATCTGACGAGCGCCCATGGGCAGAGCTGGGTGCGGCTGTTCCAATATGCCACCGCGGAACTCGCCAACCCGCATTCCCTGTTCCGCTCCATCGCGGCCGCTCGTCAGCAGCTGGAGCAGACGGTGCTGACGGGCTTCCTGCTCAGCCA
>DASZBB010000111.1:0-15005 GCA_035944695.1 Microvirga sp.
TCCTCGAGAACCATTGGAACGATGCCAAGGCCGCCACCCTCGACGAGCCGTGCTTGCTGCTCTACCGCTCCAATCTGCTCGGCGCCGACAAGCGGATCACCAATTACGGCGGCGGCAACACGTCGGCCAAGGTGATTGAAACCGATCCGCTGACCGGCGAGAAAGTCGAGGTGCTCTGGGTCAAGGGCTCCGGCGGCGACGTGGGCACGATCAAGCTCGACGGTTTTGCCACGCTCTATATGGACAAGCTGCGGTCGCTGAAGACCCTCTACAGGGGCGTCGAGGACGAGGATCGCATGGTGGGCTTCCTGCCCCACGCCACCTTCAACCTCAACACGCGGGCGGCCTCGATCGACACGCCGCTCCACGGCTTCCTTCCCTACAAGCATGTCGATCACATGCACCCGGATGCCATTATCGCAATCGCCGCGTCCAAGAACTCCCGCGAGCTGACCAGGGAGATCTTCGGCGATGAGATCGGCTGGCTGCCCTGGCGCCGCCCCGGCTTCCAGCTCGGTCTCGATCTCGAATCCTTCGCCAGGGCCAACCCCAAGGCCAAGGGTGTCGTCCTCGAAAGCCACGGCCTCTTCACCTGGGCCGACGATGCCAAGGAATGCTATGAGCTCACGCTGTGGATCATCAATCGGGCCATTCAGTGGTTCGCCGAGAGAACCGCAGGCAAGCAGGCTTTCGGCGGCGCGGTCACATCCAGCCTCTCGCGGGACGAGCGCCGCACGATTGCGGCGCGCCTGATGCCCGAGATCCGCGGCAAGATCGGACAAGCCGAACGCAAGCTCGGTCATTTCGACGATCAGGACGCGGTGCTCGAATTTGTCAACTCGGCCAACCTGAAGCCCCTCGCTCAGCTCGGCACCAGCTGCCCCGACCATTTCCTGCGCACCAAGATCCGCCCGCTCGTTCTGGACTTCGACCCGAAGGCCCCGGATGTCGATGGTGTGCTCGCCGGCCTTGATGCCGCCCTGGAGGCCTACCGCGCCGACTACACGCGCTACTACGAGCAGTCGAAGCATCCGAACAGCCCGAAGATGCGCGATCCCAATCCGGTCATCTTCCTGATTCCCGGCGTCGGCATGCTGTCCTTCGCCCGCGACAAGGCGACGGCGCGCATCGCGAGCGAGTTCTACGTCAACGCGATCAACGTGATGCGCGGCGCCTCCTCGGTATCCGAATACCAGGGCCTTCCGGAGCAGGAGGCCTTCGACATCGAGTACTGGCTGCTCGAGGAGGCCAAGCTCCAGCGCATGCCCAAGCCCAAGAGCCTGGCCGGCCGCGTAGCCTTCATCACCGGCGGCGCGGGCGGCATCGGCCGGGCAACGGCCGAACGGCTGGTGGGCGAAGGCGCCTGCGTGGTGCTGGCGGACATCGACCAGGACTCGCTGACCTCGACGGTGGAGGATTTCTCAAAGCGCTTCGGGCAGGACTCGGTGCGCGGCGTGAAGCTCAACGTCACGAGCGAGCCGGAGGTCCTGTCCTCCTTCGTCGAGGCGAGCGTCGAATTCGGCGGCATCGACATCCTGGTGTCCAACGCCGGCATCGCCTCCTCGGCGCCCGTCGAGGAAACGGATTTGGCGATGTGGAACCGCAACATCGACATTCTCGCGACCGGCTACTTCCTCGTCTCTCGCGAAGCCTTCCGTCTGTTCCGGCGCCAGAAGCTCGGGGGCAACGTCGTGTTCGTCTCGTCGAAGAACGGTCTTGCCTCCTCGCCCAATGCCTCGGCGTACTGCACCGCCAAGGCGGCCGAGATCCACCTCGCCCGCTGCCTGGCGCTGGAGGGGGCAGACGCGGGCATTCGCGTGAACACGGTCAACCCCGACGCGGTGCTGCGCGGCTCCAAGATCTGGACCGGCGAATGGCGCGAGCAGCGTGCCGCCTCGTCCAAGCTCGCCGTCGACGAGCTGGAGGAGCATTACCGCAAGCGCTCGCTGCTGAAGCTGAACGTGTTCCCCGAAGACATCGCCGAGGCGATCTACTTCCTCGCCTCCGACCTTTCGGCGAAGTCGACCGGCAACATCATCAACGTGGATGCAGGCAACGCGACATCGTTCACGCGCTAAGCACTGCCGAGGGAGGACGCCATGACCGGACAGAGGATTGCGGAAGCGCTCGTTTCCGCCGACAACGAGAAGCGTCAGAGCGCCTTGAGAGCGGATTACGATGCTCTAGGCGCCAAGCTCGCCCGCGACGGCATCGACATCGATGCCGTCACCGGCAAGGTCGCTCAGTTCTTCGTGGCGGTCCCTTCCTGGGGGGTCGGCACGGGCGGCACGCGGTTCGCACGCTTCCCGGGCACAGGCGAGCCGCGCAACATCTTCGACAAGCTCGACGACTGTGCCGTGATCCATCAGCTCACCCGTGCGACGCCGACCGTCTCGCTCCATATCCCCTGGGACAAGGTCGACGATCCGCGGCGCCTCAAAGCCCACGGCGACGCCCTGGGGCTCGGCTTCGACGCCATGAACTCCAACACGTTCTCCGATGCGCCAGGCCAGGAGAAGAGCTACAAGTTCGGCTCCTTAAGCCACACCGATGCCGCAACACGCCAGCAGGCCATCGAGCACAACATCGAGTGCATCGAGATCGGCCAAGCCATCGGCTCCAAAGCGCTGACGGTGTGGATCGGCGACGGCTCGAACTTCCCGGGCCAGACGAACTTCACCCGGAGCTTCGAGCGTTACCTCGACTCGATGAAGGCGATCTACAAGCGGCTGCCGGAGGATTGGCGCATCTTCTCCGAGCACAAGATGTACGAGCCGGCCTTCTATTCGACAGTGGTGCAGGATTGGGGCACCAACTACCTGATCGCGACGGAGCTCGGCGAGAAGGCCTATTGCCTCGTCGATCTCGGCCACCATGCGCCGAACGTCAACATCGAGATGATCGTGGCCCGCCTGATCCAGTTCAAAAAGCTCGGCGGCTTCCACTTCAACGATTCGAAGTACGGCGACGACGATCTCGACACGGGCTCCATCGACCCCCACCGCCTGTTCCTGGTCTTCAACGAGCTGGTCGATGCCGAACATCGCGGAGCCGAGAACTTCCACCCGGCCCACATGATCGACCAGTCGCACAATGTGACCGATCCCATCGAGAGCCTGATCCGCAGCGCCAACGAGATCCGCCGGGCCTATGCCCAGGCGCTGCTCGTGAACCGCAGGGCGCTCGAAGGCTACCAAGATGACAACGATGCCCTCATGGCCTCGGAGACCCTGAAAGCAGCCTATCGCACGGACGTCGAGCCGATCCTGGCGATGGCGCGACAGCAGGCCGGCGGCGCCATCGACCCGATTGCGGCCTACCGCGCCAGCGGCTATCGCCAGAGCATCGCGAAGGAGCGGCCCGCCGTTGTCGGCGGCAGCGGGGGCATCGTCTGAGGGATCTAGGTTATTCCCTTCAGTGACTCGCTGTTGCCGCCGGTCTCGGCCTTGTCCTTCCGGATGACGCTGATTGTTCCGTCGCCCTCGATATAGGCCTTCTTCACGTCGGAGCAGTGCTCGATGCCCTGCTCCCGAAGCTGGCTGTTGAGTTCCTCCGTGGTGATCATCTCCTGGCGCATGTTCCGGGGCAGCATCTTGCCGTCGTCGATCAGCAGAAGCGGCGGAGGCCGGGTGAGGCGCTGGAAGCCCGGAAAACGGAACCCGAGCCAGTCGATGGCGTAGTTCCAGAACACGATGGTGAGGACGAGAAGCGTCCCTTCCGTGATCGACTTGTACTCGTTCGCCATCGCGTTCTGCGCCGCATCCGCGATGAGGACGATCACGAGCAGGTCTGCGACGCCGATCACTCCCGTCTGCCGCTTGAGCAGGAATCTCAGGATCAGGAACAGCATGATGTAGGTCATCGTCCCGCGCAGGATGATCTCCGGGATCGAATGAACGGGTATGAACATCTCCTGCCAGTCGATCATTGCGAAACCTCTTGCTACAGGGCCCTCAAGCGCAGGCCGGAAGGATGAAGGCAGGAAGTCCCTGCCAGACAATAGCGATCAGCGAGAGACCACCGGTCAGCGCTCCGGCTTGACTCATGAACAGATCCGCCGGGGGTGCCTGCTCCGGCAGCCTCCGGTAGGTCCGAAGCGACCACGTCAACGCAAGGGCGGTGGCGGTGAGGGCCGCAAGGGTCGTCACCAGGACAACGGCCTGTACCAGTCCGATCCCGAGAAAGGTCGTGTCGGCCCACTGCCTGCTGCAAAGCGTCGAAGTCGCTCCGTAAATGACCGTGAACTGGACCGCCCATGCGAGGAGTCCGGCCAGCATCAGAAGGACCTGTCCCGTCCGTCGGCCGGTCATGCTACAGGCCTCCGGTCAGGCGCGGGAAACCATGGACGACGGCGAGGCCGACCAACCCCTGGCCGACCGTGTAGTACCAGAACAGCATGGTGTTATCGAAGGTGGTCCGCCGGATGCTGTCCAGCCTGCCGGCCAGCCAGCGGGCGATGGTGTAGAGGCCCATGACGAGGGTCGTCAGCACGAAGAAGATCTGAAGCGACACGACGGCGTAGACGGCAGCGCCATAGGCATGGGTCGACGGGCTCAAGCCGGATTGCCACTGCGCCCAGAGATCCGCCGCGGACGCTCCGGCGACGAACGGCAACGCCACGGCGATGAGAGCCGGCACGGATCGCGGGCTACGGCGGTCGTCGCCTCTCAGCGTCCGGCTCGCAAGGGCGATCAGGGCGGCGCTGACGATGTACAAGGCGGCCGAGACAAGAGGCCAGTACCGCTCAGGCAGGTCGACGCCTTGCGGCGGCCAGGCACCGGGGTTCACGAGCCAGAGGAAGAGGTAGGAGAAGATCAGGCAGGTGAAGACCATGCCCGACACCACCATGAGGACGATCATGGCCCACCAGGAATGGTTCATGGGTCCGGTGACGTAGACGGGAACCACGATCCCGCCGCCGATGTCGGCCGGCGGGCGGACGGGGCCGGGATCGGTCTCCCAGAGCCACCAGATCACGCACCCGATCGCGAGCACGCCGCAGATCACGGAGGTGAGGACGAACTTCACCGTCAGGAGCAGGAAGAACGCGGCCGTGAACACCGCGGCCAGCACCGGCTGCCATCCCGGCCCCGGAATCTGAAGAATGTACTGCGGCCGTGCGTCGAACGGGCTCGTCACCAGCGCCTCGCGTCCGCCCGTGGCCGTTCCCGGCAGATAATAGCGGCCGTCCTCCACGTCCTTCGGCAGGTTCGGCTGGTCCCACAGGGGATCCCGGCTGATGACCGACGGGATGCTGCGCGTGGCGTAGTTGCCGTTCGGCAGCCATTCCAGCGTTCCGGCGTTCCAGACATTGCCGGCATTGTCCTCGCTGGCGAAGCGGAAGTTTCTCGCAAGATCGACGAGGAAGACCGCGACGCCTGCAGCGATCATGAAGGCCCCGATGGTGGACACGAGATTGAGTGCGTCCCACCCCATGCCGACCGGATAGGTGTAGACGCGCCGCGGCATGCCGATGAGGCCTGTCACGTGCATCGGCAGGAAGGTCACGTTCACCCCGAGGAACATGAGGCCGAACACCCAGCGCCCGAGCCGCTCCGACAGGGCCCGTTTGCTCGCGACCGGCACCCAGTAATAGAAGGCCGCAAAGAGAGGGAACACCATGCCGCCGATGAGCACGTAATGCAGGTGCGCCACCACGAAATAGCTGTCGTGGGCCTGCCAGTCGAAGGGCGCCATGGCGACCATGACGCCGGTGAGGCCGCCGAGCGTGAAGATGAACAGGAAGCCGATGATGAAGAGCGAAGGCGTCGTCAGCTTCATGCGCCCTGACGCGATGGTGGCGATCCAGGCGAAGACCTGGATCCCGCTCGGCACGGCCACCGCCGTGCTGGCCGCCGAGAAAAAGCTCAGGGACATTTTCGGCAGGCCCGTGGCGAACATGTGGTGCACCCAGAGGCCGAACGACAGAAAACCGGTGGCGATGAGCGCCAGCACGATCAGGCGATAGCCGACGAGCGGCGTCTGCGCCATGGCCGGAACGATCATCGACACCATGCCGGTTGCGGGCAGGAAGATGATGTAGACCTCCGGATGGCCGAAGAACCAGAACAGGTGCTGCCACAGCAGCGGATCCCCGCCCCTTTCGGCGATGAAGAAGGGCCAGTCGAACGCGCGCTCCATCTCGAGCAGCAGCGTGCCGAGGATGATGGCCGGAAAGCCGATGACGATCATGACGGCAAAGACGAGCATGGCCCAGGAATAGACCGGCAGCTTATCGAGGCTCATGCCGACCGCGCGGGTCTTCATCACGCCGACGATGATCTCGATGGCGCCCGCGATGGCCGAGATCTCGATGAAGCCGATGCCGAGAAGCCACCAATCCGCATTCTCGGCGGGCGAATACTTGCTGCCGGTCAGCGGCGGATACATGAACCAGCCGCCATTGGGCGAGAGGCCGAAGAAGATCGTGCCGAAGAACACGAGTCCGCCGACGAAATAGGCCCAGAACGCATAGGCCGAAAGGCGCGGGAACGGCAGGTCGCGCGCCGCCTGCATGTTCGGCAGGAGATAGACGCTCGCCGCCTCCACGGCGGGAACGGCGAAGAGGAACATCATCACCGTGCCGTGCATGGTGAAGAGCTGGTTGTAGAGATCGTGCCTGACGAGATCGCTCTCCGGCGCCGCCAGCTGCGCGCGCATGATCAGCGCGAGGATTCCCGCCAGGATGAAGAACAGGAACGCCGTGCCAACATACCACAGGCCTACATAGGTGTTGTTCACGGCCGTGATGAAGCTGATGCCGCGGGGCGCCTTCCAGGCCCTTTTGAGCGCCTCGAACTCGCCCTTGGGGCGCGGCAGCGGGTTGGGAGGATCGGGCTCTGGTAGCTCGAAGGATCCGGGGCGCTCGGGCAGGTTCATTTCAAGCTCTCCAGATACCCAGCCAGGGCCCGCAGGTCCTCACCCGTGAACGAGCCGTAGGACGGCATCCGCACGCCCGGCTTGATGTGCTGCGTGTTGGCGATCCAGCCCGCGAGCGTGCCGACATTGTTGGGAAACTGGCCCGCCCCGATCGTGCGCCGGCTGCCCACATGGGTCAGATCGGGCCCGAACTGCCCGTTCGCCTCGGTCCCGCGCACCACATGGCAGGAGCCGCATCCTCCGGCACGAAACAGCTCACGGCCGCGCGCGAGAAATGGAATCGCCGGATCCTGCGCAGGCCTCGCCTGCCCCGCCCGCCAGGTTTCAAACGCAGCGGGCTCCATCGCCACCACGTCGAAGGCCATGCGGGCATGCTGGTCGCCGCAGAACTCGGCGCACACGCCGCGATAGACGCCCGGCCGTTCGGCCGTGAAGGTGAGGCGGTTGATGCGCCCCGGGATCATGTCGATCTTACCGCCGAAATTCGGGATCCAGAAGCTATGGATCACGTCGGCGGCCGTCACCGACACGGTCACGGGCCGCCCGACCGGAACGACGAGCTCGTTAGCCGTCGAGAATTCTGCCCGCTCCTGCTCGGCCGGATACTTCACCCGCCACCAATATTGCTCGCCGACGACCTCGACAGGAAGCGCACCGGGCACCGGCACGTCCGTGTCGCGCATGACGATCAGCCCATAGGGCAGAAGAGCCGAGAGAACGACGATAGGAAAGGCGAGCCCGCCATACACGATGGTCCTGCGGCTGCCGAGCCAGGACCGGCGCTCGGGAGGTGCGAAGATCGCATAAAGCAGAAGCCCGGTGACCAGAAGGAAGATGAAGGTGCCCCCAACCGTCATGATGACGGTGAGCCAATAGATCCGAAGCGCATCGCCGCCGGCCGGATCGAGCGCGGACTGCACGCCGCTGCAGCCCATGAGGGACAGCGCGCAGGCAAAGGCCGCCGCACGCGCCGTTGCCGCGCGCAGCCGCCCCGGAAGGCCATGCGGTGTCGCTTCGAGATCCATCCGCCCTACATGGGTCTTGGGTGCATTGAACGGATAAGCTTGGCCGTGAGACTTGGTTCCCGCGAAACATACTGCCGGACACTCCCGAAGGCGGCCCTTGGCCTCTTTCCCGCTCCGGCCGCCCTCCTGTTCAGCATCCCTGCCCTCGCCCACGGCACGGCTCTTCACGGTCCGGGCGATCTCTGGCATTCCTGGCAGGCCGATCCTCTCGTCACGATTCCCCTCGTCGCATCGAGCCTGTTGTTCATCCTCGGTGCAAGGCGCCTGCACGGCCGTCTCGGACGATTGCTGCCGGGATTCGGGCTGACGCAGATCCTGTGTTTCGCCGGCGGAATCGCCGTTCTGGCCGTCGCCCTCCTGTCCCCGCTCGAAGGCCTCTCCAAGCCGCTCCTCTCGGCCCATATGGTCCAGCACATCCTCCTGATCGCCGTGGCGCCGCCGCTCCTCGTGCTCGGCAAGCCGGAGGTTCCATGGCTCTGGGCCCTGCCCGAATCCTGGCGGCGCGGGCTCACCCGCAACGGACCGATGCGATCGGTGCTCACGTTCCTCTCTCCCTGCGCCAGGCCCATCCCGGCCGCGATGATCCACATGGCGACCCTGTGGATCTGGCACAGCCCGATGCTGTTCGATGCGGCCGTCGCCTCCGACCGGCTTCATTGGCTCGAACATGTCCTTTTCCTCGGCACCGCGCTCCTGTTCTGGCGCGGGGTCATCAAGGCGCGGTCGGGACGCCAGGGCGCGGCCGCCGCCCTCATCGCGTGCTTCGTCACGCTGTTGCAGAGCGGCCTGCTGAGCGCCCTCCTCAGCTTCGCGCGCGACGCGTTGTATCACGCGCCGAACACCGCCGATTGGGGTCTGAGCGCCCTCGAGGACCAGCAATTGGCCGGGGCGATCATGTCCCTTCCCATGTGCGGGATCTATCTCGTGGCCGGCTTGCTCATGGCGCTTCGCCTCGTGACGCCGCCCGGGCGGGAACGAAGGCGCCCTCCATCGATTGCCTCGTCGGATCTCCTCAAGCAGAGCCCATGATCAGGCCCGCACTGACCTGCATATCCATTGTCCCGGTCCTGGCCGCTCTCGTCGCGTGCGGCGATCCGAAGGACCAGTCCGCGGCCGTCCGGATGTCAGGCGGCGAGCCCGAACAGGGACGCGCCTTGATCCAATCCTATGGCTGCGGCACCTGCCACACGATCAGCGGGGTGAGAGGGGCGAGAGGTCGGGTCGGTCCCGAATTGAGGGATTACGCGCAGCAGCATCTCCTTGCCGGCTTTCTGCCCAACACCCCGCAGAACCTGATCGCCTGGCTGGTCGATCCCGTGGCCCTGAAGCCCCGGACCGGCATGCCGGCCCAGGGGGTGACGGAGGCACAGGCCCGCCATATGGCAAGCTATCTCTATACCCTTGGCGACGGAGACGACCCGGTCTATCCCCCTGACCCGCCGCTGCCGCTCCGCGGGCAGGAGGAGAGGACGGTCGATCTCCCGCAGCCGGCCCGCGACCCGTCGGAGACGCAGCCCCGCACGCGCCGCATCGTCCCGAACCAGCTGGTCGATCCCGACGCGAGAAGCTAGGGCTCTGCAGCCGCCTCCTCCGCATAGGTCGGACGAATGCGCATCAGGACGGCGAAAGCGGCTATCCAGACGGCCGCAGCACCGAGCATCACGGCAAGGTCGTTCCACGAAGGATCTCCCTCGGGCTGGAGGATCCAGAGCGTGTGCGTTGCGTGATAGAGGAGCGCCAGCGCGCTTCCGGCGATCATGCCGATCCTGCTGACGCCTGAAGGCACCAGCACCACGATGGCCCCGAGCATCAGCAGGTAGGATGCCGCGAGAAGGGCAAGGCTCTCCGGGTCCGACCGCCTCATGTACCACGCGGCGCCCCCCGGTAGGTTGGCGAGCCAGACGATCACGAACTGCGCGAACCATGTCCACACGGTCAGCAGCGCCAGCGTCAGCAGCGCCCGCTCCAGGCTCTTCATGCGTGCCGGCGCGGCAGGCTCGGGCTTGAGCAGGGTGACGAGGATCGCAATCGCGAGGGCAGCAAACACCTGGCTGAGCCCGAAGGCGAAGCCGAAAAGGCTCGACCACCAATGCGGCTCCCGCGACAAGACCCAGTCGTAGGCTGCGAAACTCATGATCGGCGTCATGAAAGCGAGCCCGACGGCACTCGCCCGGCGCACGTTTGGCGTGCGGATCAGCCAGAAGGCCAGTGCCGCGCAGACCGACAGATACACGACGCTTCTCGCCAGGAAGAAGCCGGAACTCAGAAAGGAAGCCCGCAGCGGCGGCAGACCGGACCGCTCGCCGATCCAGGGAAAGACCTGATCGAGGCTGAAGGCGAGCGGAAGCCCGAGGAGAAGCAGCAGGGGCATCGTGAGGGCCGCAGCCTCCACTTCCGCACGCACCGGTGCCAGCCAGTCCTCGCTCATGATGTGGCCGATCATCAGAACGGCAAGGCTGCCCATCGCGATTCCCGAGAGGGCGACGAACACGATGTAGAACGCCTCCATCGTGCTCATGGGCCCTGCGTCTCCTGCCCCTGCGGTGAGCCCGTTTCCTGTCCCTGCAACCGCTTGACGTAATGCGCGATGGCCCAGCGTTCCTCCGGGAGCACACGATCGGCATAGGGGAACATCCGGCCCTTGCCGTGGGTGATCACCTGCACGATCTGTTCCGGCGACAATGCGCGCAGGCGCTCGTCGTGATAGGAGGGCGGCGGCGGAAAGCCCCGTGAGACCACCGACCCGTCGCCGAGTCCGCTGACGCCATGGCATGGCGTGCAGAAGGCTCGGAAGCGCTCTTCGCCTGTCGCCACGAGTTGTGGCGTCACCTGAGGCCCGGGCGGTGCCAGCGCCGCCTGCTGCGCGGCCGTTCCCTGCGCGATGGTGCCCGGAGGAACGGGCCAATATGGCCTTTGGACCGTTCGCGTGGATGCGACGGCATCCCGTTGTTCGGTACCGGTGTCGCAGGCGGCCAGGAGACCGAGGCCGACGAGGCCGACCGCTAGCCGCATGCGGGAACCTCCCGCACGTTATCCGGCGAGAGCGCGTTCAGAAAACTCCGCGTGGCCGCAGGATCGAAGAGCGGGTCGTCGCTCAGGATGCAGAGAAAGAAGCGATCGGCGGAAGCCCGCTCGAAACCGTGCACGGCAAAGACCGGATGGTGAAGCCGCGGCAGCCGCAGGATCAAGAGCAGCCCGATCAGGGTCGCGGCCCCGCCCCACAGGATGGCGACGATCAGTGTCGCCGGGACGAAGGCGGGCCAGCTGTCGAGAGGACGACCGCCGACGTTCAACGGATAGTCGACGGCGTTCATCCAGTATTGAGAGCCGTACTGAATGACGGCGCCGATCAGCGCCGCCGCAAAGGCAATCCATGGAATGACCGTGGTGCGAACGCCGAGTTCCTTGGCAAGATCGGACAGTGGGAACGGGCTGAACGCATCAAGCCGCGTGAAGCCGGCGCGCTTGGCCGCTTTGACGGCATCCATCAGGGCGCCAGGGTCCCTGAACTCGGCCATCAAGCCATCGAGAGGATGCGTCATGAGGAGTTCTCCTCATGCTCGTCGTGACGGATCTCGAACATGGAGACCACGGGAAGGAAGCGCACGAACAGCAGCAGGAGCGCCGCGAACAGGCCGACCGTTCCGAGGAAGAGTCCCGTCTCCGCCAGGGTCGGGCTGTAGGTGCGCCAGATCGACGGCAGATAATCCGTCTGGAGGCCGCCGACGATGATGGAGTACCGGTCGAACCAGATGCCGACGCCGATGGAGACGCCGACGAAGACTCCCGCAAGGGTGCTCTGGCGCGCGGCTTTCAGCCAGAAGAGCTGCGGAACGACGATGCTGTAGACGATCGCCGTCCAGTAGAGACCCGCATAATCGCCTGTGATGCGCTTGAACGTGGCGTCCTGCGCCAATCCGCCCGCAAGAAGCGCTGACGCGATCTCGTCGAGATAGAGATAGCCCGACACGAGGGCGCTTGCGAGGACGAGCTTGCCCAGGAGATCAATGTCCTCCTCGTCGATGTAACGTCCGAGCCGCAAGCCCCAGCGCAGCAGAACCGCCACGAGGAGCACGACGGACAACCCTTGCGCCAAACCGGTGGCCACGAAATGAAGCGGCTGGCGCGTCTCGTGCCAGTCGGGCACAAGCGTCACGGCGAATTCGAACGCCACCGTGCTCTGCATGATCAGGATCAGGGGCAGCACCAGGATGGCGACGAGACGATAGGCGCGCTGGTGGTAGGCCCAGTGACGGACCGAGCCGCGCCAGCCGAGGGCGAAAACGCCGTAGAGGCGCTTCGCGGTCCTGCTCCGGGCGCGGTCGCGCAAGGTCGCCAGATCGGGGATGAGGCCGACATACCAGAGCAGGCTCGTGACGATGGCATGGGTGCTGATGGCCCAGAAATCCCAGGTCAGGGTGCTGCGGAACTGCGGCCAGACCTGGAAGGTCGCAGGGTAAGGAAACACCCAGTAGAACAGCCAGGGACGGCCGAGATGGAAGATCGGGAAGATCCCGGCGCAGATGACGGCAAAGAGCGCCACGCCTTCCGCAAAGCGGTTGACGGCCGTGCGCAGATCGTGGCGGCGCAGCACCAGGATGGCCGCAAAGAGGCTCGCCCCGTTGGCGATGCCGATCCACCAGGCATAATTGATCAGATCGAAGCCCCAGACGAAGGGAATGTTCACGCCCCAGACGCCGACACCGAGAATCGTGACCGACACCAACGTATAGCCGAGGAGCAGCACGAGCGCGCCCGAGACCAGGAGCGCAATCCACCAGATCGAGCCGAACCTGCGGGAGAGCGGGACTTCCGCGACCGCGCTCGTGACGGCTTGGGGCTCGCTGCTCATCGGACTATCCGTTCTCACGGGAGGGCTCGACTCGGGCGAGATAGGTCGTCCGCGGCTTCGTGTTCAATGCGCCGAGCAGCGCGTAATTGCGGGGGCTTCGCTTGAGGCGGCTCACGGCGCTGTCCGGATCGTTCACGTCCCCAAACACGATGGCCTGTGTCGGGCAGGCCTGCTGGCAGGCCGTCGTCACCTCGCCGTCGCGCAAAGGCCTGCCCTCGACCCGCGCATCGGCGCGTGCCGCGCCGATGCGCTGGACGCAATAGGTGCACTTCTCCATGACGCCGCGGTCCCGGACGGTGACCTGCGGGTTCATGGCATCGGGAGAGGCGGTGTAGTCCGTGCCCTGATAGTCGAGGAAGTTGAAGCGGCGCACCTTGTAGGGGCAGTTGTTCGAGCAGGTCCGCGTGCCGATGCAGCGGTTGTAGACCATGTCGTTGAGCCCCTCCGAGGAGTGCACCGTCGCATTGACCGGGCAGACCACCTCGCAGGGCGCCTTCTCGCAATGCATGCAGGGCACGGGCTGGAAATAGGTGCCGGGATTGGCCGGGTCGCCCGCATGGTACCGGTCGACCCGCAGCCAATGCATCTCGCGCCCCTTCGCCACCTCCTCCGGCCCGACGACGGCGATGTTGTTCTCGGCCTGGCAGGCAATGACGCAGGCATTGCAGCCGATGCAGGCGTCGAGGTCGATCGCCATCCCCCACGCATGGCCCTCGTACGGCCACTCGGGATAGACCGAGGGATGCTCCGGGCTCTCCTGACCGGCGCTCTGACCGGGTGCGACCACACGCACGATGTCGCGGCCCTGCAGCGAATGGTGCTGCTGCGTCGAGATGAGCGGGACCCGCTCGCCAGATTTCCTGATCTCGCCCGAAGCGATCCAGGGTTGACGCGACGGCCGCACCGCGTAGGCGTCGAACCCGATGCCGTTGCCGATCCTGCCGGCACGCCGGCGGCCGTAGCCCAGGGTCAGCGTCACGGCACCGGGCGCATGCCCCGGCAGGATCCAGACAGGTGCGCGGATCGCTCGCCCGTCGATCGTGAGGTCGATGGCATCGCCCGAGGACAGACCGAAGATCGCCGCCGTCTCCGGCGCGATGAGGGCCGCGTTGCCCCAAACCAGCTTCGTCAGGGGCTTCGGCAATTCCTGCAGCCAGCCGTTATTGGCGTAGGAGCCGTCCCACACGGAAGGATCGGGAGCGAACACCACGTCGATGCCGGTGGAACTGGTACGAGCTTCCAATTCCGCTGCCGCATCGAACCGATCGGTCAACGCAATCGACGGCGATGCCGAGCCTTCGATCACGCCGTCTTCGAGCGAACGCGCCCACCGCTCCTCGAAGCCCTCTCCCCAGGCCTCGCGCCACGTCCCCTGGACGAGCGCGCGCCCGTCCAGGCCCTGTCCCGCCATGAGGCCGAGGAACTCCTCCTGGCTCAAACCCGGCCTCAACGGCATCGCGGCCGGCTGTCTCAGGCCCACAGTGCCGTCGAAGGCCCGCAGATCGCCCCAGCTTTCGAGCGGATGAAGCTCGGGAACATGCCACTGGCAAACGAAAGCCGTTTCATCGCGGTGCTGGCCGAGATGCAGCGATGACGGAACACGGCGAATGAGCGAAGCCAGATCGATGTCCGCGGGAGCCGTATAGACCGGATTGCCCCCGAGAACGACGAGACGGGACACCCCACCGGATTCGATGGCTTGTGCCAGATCGGCGAGAGTCCCGGTCTCCGCCCGCACTGGCCTGACCGGGTCGATGGCCCGGATCGTGGTGCCGAAGGCGCCGAGCCGGGCATTGATCGCATGCACGAGGGCGTGGACCCGGGCCGGCTGCTCACGCCCTGCGACGACGAGGCTGCGGGCTCCGGCTCGGCGCAATTCGTCCGCGAGCTTCGACACGGACGGATGCGGTGCGGACGCAGGTGCGGATCCCACTCCGAGAGCGGCCGCAAGCGCCTGGACGAAATCGTTGAAATCCCTTGGCCGGAGAGGAATGCGCTCGTCGGCACGAGCACCGGCAAGGCTCAGCCGGGCCTCGACGGCGTAGAGGCCCGGCAAGGGGCGGTCCTGCATCCTCCGCCTTCTCTGGTAGTCGGCCGCATAGCGCAGATGCCCCGGCTCCTCGGCGAAAAGATCACCCCCGAGGGTGACAATGATGTCGGCTTGGGCCAGATCGTAGACGAAGTCGAGATTTCGGCCGAACACCGCCGCGGCGGCGATCCTCCTGGTATCATCATCGATGGGCGAGAAC
>DASZBB010000112.1:0-28952 GCA_035944695.1 Microvirga sp.
CGGCCGGTCCCACGCAACCACGGCGGGCCCTTCTCCTCGAGCGAGGCCGTGCAGATCACCTTCGTGTTCCCGAAGGACACGAGGCAGGAGCCTTCCGCATAGCGCGCGACGCCGCGCTCCAGGGTGACGGGACGCAGTTCGTCGGGGGCGCGGTTGGAAGGACGCATAGGGGTTTCTCCTGAAGATCGTGCAATTCCCCGCCTGTTTGGAGCCGCGGGGCGGTTTAGGCAAGCGCAAGGCTTGTTTATAAGCCCCCCGATCCGCACATAATACGGACTTGCAGGGTGGAATTGTGAGAGCGTAGAACCCTTCGGATGCATCCAACCGGTCCCTTTTCCCATCTGTCGGAAACCCGCGCCATCGCGGAGCTGAACGACCGTTCCCGCGAAATCTTCCGCCAGATCGTCGAGAGCTATCTCATGACCGGCGAGCCCGTGGGCTCGCGCCATCTCTCGCGCATTCTGCCAATGACCCTCTCCCCGGCCTCGATCCGCAACGTGATGGCTGATCTGGAGGCCGCCGGCCTGATCTTCGCGCCCCATACCAGCGCCGGTCGCCTGCCGACGGAGACGGGCCTGCGCTTCTTCGTCGATGCCATGATGGAGATCGGCGACGTGACCTCCGAGGAGCGCTCGCGCATCGAGGCGCAGATGCGGGCAGCCGCCTCTGGCCATACCCTGGAAACGGCGCTCGCCGAGGCCTCGGCGCTTCTGTCGGGCGTCTCGCGCGGCGCCGGCGTGGTCGTGACCTCCAAGTCCAATGCACGCCTCAAGCACATCGAATTCGTGCGCCTCGCTCCGAGCCGCGCCCTGGTGGTGCTCGTCTCCGAGGATGGCTCGGTGGAGAACCGCCTCCTCGATCTGCCTCCCGGCCTGCCGGCCGGCGCCCTGGTCGAAGCCGGAAATTTCCTGAATGCCCGCATCCAGGGCAAGACGCTCGGCGACGTCAAGCGCGAGATCCAGACCCGTCGCGAGGAAATGGAGCGGGAACTCGACGCCCTCACCGCCCGGCTCGTCGAGGCGGGGCTTGCCACCACGGCAGGACCGGCGGATTCACGCCAGCTCATCGTGCGCGGCCAAGCCAACCTCCTCGACGACCTGAAGGCGGCCGAGGATCTGGAGCGCATCCGCCTGCTCTTCTCGGACCTCGAGACCCAGACCGACGTGATCGACCTCCTGAGCCGCGCCGAGGGCGGCGAAGGGGTCCGCATCTTCATCGGCTCGGAGAACAAGTTGTTTTCGCTCTCCGGCTCCTCGATGATCGCCGCCCCCTTCCGGGACGGCAGCCAGAAGATCGTCGGGGTTCTGGGCGTCATCGGCCCGACCCGGCTGAACTACGCCCGCATCGTTCCCATGGTCGATTACACCGCCAAGGTGATCTCGCGCATCCTGGAACAGGGGCGATAGGCGCGAACAGTTTCCGACTGTGACAAACCGGGTTCGGGGCATGGCCCCGTGCGACGTCGAGCAGGACTCCTGTCGTTTGGCGTGTTATGGCAAAAATAAACGGCCGCGCCTTATATTTTGAGGAACAAGGTTCGGCACCGGAGCGATCAAACAGTGGGCAAATCCATTTCGGTGTCGGGACTGGGCGGAAGGAAGGCCGCCCGGCAGCACCTCCCGTCCGTGCGGTCGCGCCTCATCCTCCTTGCGCTGGTCCTGCTCATCCCGGCGCTCGCGACAGCCGCCATCACGGTCTATGCCGGGTACCGCCATGACCGCGAGGAGATCGAGAAGCACCTTCAGGAGACCTCCCGTGCGCTGTCGCTCGTCGTCGACCGCCAGTTCGGCCAGGCCGAGGCCCTGCTCTGGGCGCTGTCGACGTCGCCCCAGCTCATCGAGAAAGACTATGCGGAGTTCGATGCGAGGTCTCGCGCTGCGATCCGTATCCCGGGCACCTGGATCACGGTTGCGGACAATCGCGGTCAGGTCGTCAACACGCTGCTCCCACCCGGCAGTCCTCTGCCGCCCATCCAAAGCAGGGATCATCGCCAGGGCCTGAGACCAGGGACGATCAGGGTCAGCAATCTCTTCACCGGTTTCGTGGCGAAGCAGCCGAGCGTCGGCATCGACACGCTCGTGACCGCCAGGGACGGGTCCGAGCTTTACGTCAGCATCAACATGCTGGCCGAAACGGTGAGCCGGGTTTTGGCGGATCAGGGCCTTCCTCCGACGTGGATCGGCGCCATCCTCGATCGCAACGGCACCGTGGTGGCGAGAAGCCGCGACGCCGATCGTTTCGTCGGCAAGCCAGCGACCCCTGAAAACGTGGCGAGGGTCCGGGCCGAGGTCAGGCAGGGCGTCTTCGAGAGCATCTCCCTGGAGGGCATTCCGACCCTGCTGGCCCTGTCACGCTCTCCCGGTTCGGGGTGGTCGACCATCGTGGCGGTGCCGCGCTCGGATATCACGGCGGCGCCGTGGCGCTCCGCCCTGTATCTCACGACGGCCGGGGGGCTCCTCCTGACCCTTGGCACCTTCATGGCATGGCTGGTCGGTCGCAGCATCGCGGCGCCGGTCGAGAAGCTGGTCACCCTGGCACAGCGCCTCGGGCGCGGCGAACCGATCCGGGTCTCGGCCAGCGGATTGGCGGAGATCGACCGGGTCGGCGACGCACTCGCCTCGGCCTCGACAGAGCTTCGGCAACGCGAGGCCGCCCTGCGAGCAAGCGAGGCGCGCCTGCGCGCCACCCATGAGAACGCCGCGGTGGGAATCGCGGAAGTCGACCGCGAGGGCCGGTTCATCTCCGTCAACGAAGCCCGCTGCAAGCTGACGGGCCATAGCCGCGAGGAGTTGATCGGACAGCACTTCAGCCATGTCACGCAACCAGGCAGCGTGGGTCAGGATCTGGCGCTCTTCTCCCGTCAGGTCGCGGGCGAGTTGGACACCTACACCACCGAAAGCCTGTTCATCCGCAAGGACGGCAGCAGCGGGCGGGCCCGCGTGACGAGCACCGCCCTGCGCGATGCGTCGGGCCAGTTCCTCTATGCCGTACGTGTGGTCGAAGACATCACGGAGCGCTGGGCCGCCGACCGCCGTCAGAAACTGCTCATCGACGAGCTCAATCACCGGGTCAAGAACACCCTCGCGACCGTCCAGTCGCTGGCCTGGCAGTCGAATCGCTCCGGCGCATCGCCCCAGGTGGCGCAGGAACGTTTCCAGGAGCGCCTGCTGGCCCTCTCGCGCACCCACAACCTCCTCAATGAGACGCATTGGGAAGGCGCGTCGCTCAAGACCGTGCTGGAAACGGAGCTGGGACCTTATCGGACCGCTCCGTCACGGGTCACGATCGATGGTCCGGACGTGCATCTCGTGCCCAAGACGGCAGTGGTCTTAGGGATGGCCTTCCATGAGCTCACCACCAACGCCGTCAAATACGGGGCGCTCTCGGCGGCCTCAGGCAGGGTCCAGGTCGACTGGACGATCGAGGGAGCGATCCTGACCGTTCATTGGCGCGAGCTGGGCGGGCCGACCCTGGAAACCCAGCCGATTCCGGGCTTCGGCTCGCGCCTCCTGCGGCAGACCATCACCCGGGAGCTTGCAGGAGAGCTCGATATCCAATTCGAGCGGGAGGGCGTTTGCTGCACCATCGGAATCCACATCGGGTCGGCCGACCAGCAAGCTGCTTAAGCGTCGGGGAAGCAGCGACCGGTCCACATCTCACCAGCGCGGGCAGGAAGCGATCAGAGCGGTGAACTTTCCTCGGCCCGTGCCAAGAATCTGCCCGATAGGAAATAATCTTCTCCTGAGGCGTTGAACCTCCGGTCCGCCGACAGCGGCCACGTTTCCCTGACAGAGGAGGTTACCGTGAAGGCTCTGACACTCATCGCCGGCACCGGTCTCATGGTGCTCGGCACCATCGGCTCGGCCCAGGCCCAGACGAGCGGCACGCCCAGCTCCCCCTTCCCGAATGCTGCTCCGCACGAAATCCGCACGATCAACGGCGTCCCCTGCCGCACCATTCTCGATCGCGAGAGCAACCAGCGCATTCCCGTTCAGTGCGCGAGCTCGGCCGGCATAGTCGGCATGGACCCGACGACGACCGGCAGCGTCCTCGTCGGCCCGCCCGCAGGAGCACCCGCGTCCGGGACGCCGGCCTCCGCCTTCCCGACGGCCGCCCCGCACGAGATCCGGGTGATCAATGGCATTCCGTGCCGGACCGTCCTGGTCCAGGGCACGGATCAGCGTGTTCCCGTCGAGTGTGCCCGGTAATCGTCTCATTCCTTAGGCAGGCGCGGAACCTGGGTCCCGCGCCTGCCCCAATGTCACGACACCGCGTTCGCGAAGCTAGACCGTCCGCCTCTCGCTCTTCGGTCGATACAGCGCATAGAGCAGGAATATCCCGGCAAGCAGCGCTCCCGCGAGAGCCGGCGCGCGCCAGTCGCCGGTGATTACCCGCACGATCACGAGAGCCGCACATACCAGGCATCCGAGGAGCGGTAGGATCAGCGGGATTTCGAAACGCCCGTGCGGCTCCCCTTCCCTGTTCTTCAGCAGCACCAGCGCGCCGTTCAGCAGCGCAAAGACGAGGAGGAGCAGGAGCACAGTAGCGGCGGCCAGCTGCCCTATGGTGCCGATCACGGCTAGCGGAGCCACGACCACGAACAGGGCGAGAATCGCCAGATGCGGGGTGCGACGACTCGCATGGACACGGCCGAGCCAGGACGGCAGAAGGCCCTGATGGGCCATGCCGTAGGCCAGCCGCGAGGCGGTCACGTAATTGACGAGCGCCGTATTGGCGACGGCGAACAGGGTGATCAATGCATAGACGATGGGCGGCAGCCAGGGGGCGGCCTTTTGCATCACGGCCGTCAGGGGCCCGGGAGCCTCAGCGAGCTCCCGCCAGGGCAGCACGGAGACGGCCGTGATCGCAACTCCCATATAGATCACCGCCGCCATGCTCATGGCGGCGATCAACCCGATGGGAATGGTGCGTTGAGGATCGTGGCACTCCTCTGCGACATTCAGCGAATCCTCGAACCCGATGAAGGCGAAGAACGTGAGAACGGAGCCCTGCAGCACGAGCAGGATCATCACGTCGCTCGCGCCCTCTCCCGGCGGCGGCGTTTCCAGGAGATCGACCGCCCCCCAATAGCTGATGCCCACCGCGACCACGAGCAGCAGGCCGCCCGCCTCGATGCAGGTGCAGAGAACGTTAACCCACATGGATTCCCGAATGCCGCGCAGCACTATTCCGGTCAGGAGCAGAAGGAAGCCCAGCGCCAGCCAGGTCACCGTCTGCTCGCCGGTTCCCGTGAGGGAGGCGAGATTGGCGGCAAAGACGCGGGACTGAGTGGCGACGGAGGTGAGCGATGAGCAGGCCACCGCCAATCCCACGACAAAGCCGAGGAGGGGCGAGCGGTAGGCCCGTTCGGCGATATAGGCGGCGCCTCCGGCACGGGGATAGCGCGAGCCGAGCGAGGCATAGGTGAGCGCCGTCAGCAAAGCCGCCACGAGGGCCACCAGAAAGGCGAGCCAGACCGCATTGCCCACCTGCCCCGCCGCCTGCCCTATGAGACCATAGACGCCAGAGCCCAGCATGCTGCCGAGCCCGTAGAGCGCCAGCTGGAAGGAGCCGATGGAGCGGTGCAGTTCGGGACGAGAGCCGTCTTCAAGCCCCTGAGGAGCATCTGAGAGTGCCGGGATTCCTGCCATCGTCGCCTCCGAAGCCTGATGTCCCATGGGAGGATAGGGCGCGGAGACAAGATTGCTAACTCGTCCCGAATGCTTCATGCGCCCGTGACATGCCCTCATCCCGGAATGGCAGGTTGTCGTGTGAAATCAGACTGGTATGGAGGGGCATGGTTCATGATAACGCCACTGCGCATTTCTCCCGGATGACGCCGCCGTAGCGCGCTTCAGCGCATCCTCGGGCTTCCGAACCCATTTCCCCTCTCCTTTATCCCCATGGCCGCTCCTGTCGTGCAGCGACGCTGCACTGCGGCTCTACCCGCCCGCCAAGGGCTCTCGAGATTTCCAACATGACCCGTTTCTCTCGCCTCAAGGCCGAGTGGTTTCCCAACATTCGCGCCGATCTCCTCGCCGGCACCGTGGTCGCCCTCGCGCTCATTCCGGAGGCCATCGCCTTCTCGATCATCGCCGGGGTCGATCCGCAGGTCGGCCTCTACGCCTCCTTCTGCATTGCGGTCGTCACTGCGATTGCGGGCGGGCGTCCAGGCATGATCTCCGCCGCCACCGGCGCCATGGCCCTCGTCATGGGGTCGCTCGTGAGGGACCACGGGCTGCAATATCTGCTCGCCGCTACGCTTCTGACCGGGGCGTTCCAGATCGTCGCCGGCCCCCTACGCTTGGGCGATCTGATGCGCTTCGTCTCCCGCTCCGTCGTGACCGGCTTCGTGAACGCGCTCGCCATTCTGATCTTCATGGCACAGCTGCCGGAGTTCGTCGGCCAGGGCCCTCTCATGTACGGCATGGTCGCCGTGGGCTTGGCCATCATCTACCTGCTGCCGCTGGTCACGAAGGCGGTGCCGTCCGCCCTCGTCACCATCGTCCTGCTGACCGCGGTTGCCATCTATTTCGGCTTCGACCTGCGCACGGTCGGAGACATGGGCCAACTGCCGAGCGACCTGCCGGCCTTTGCCCTGCCCGATATCCCGCTGACGCTCGAAACCCTGCAGGTCATCTTGCCCTACTCGCTCACGCTTGCCATGGTGGGGCTTCTGGAGTCCCTTATGACGGCCGCCATCGTGGACGAGATGACGGATACGGACAGCTCGAAGAACCGGGAGTGCACAGGCCAGGGCTTGGCCAACATCGTGGCGGGGCTGTTCGGCGGCATGGCCGGCTGCGCCATGATCGGCCAGTCGGTGATCAACGTCTCCTCCGGCGGACGCGGGCGGCTCTCCACGCTCTGGGCCGGCGCCTTCCTGCTCTTCCTAATCCTCGTTCTCGATGAGTGGGTGCGCCAGATCCCCATGGCGGCCCTGGTGGCCGTCATGATCATGGTGTCGATCAATACCTTCCAGTGGGGCTCGATCCTGGCGATGCGCCTTCACCCGAAGAGCTCCAGCATCGTCATGCTGGCCACGGTGGCGGTGGTCGTCTTCACCCACGATCTCGCCAAGGGGGTGCTGGTGGGCGTGATCCTGAGCGGCATTTTCTTCGCCCGCAAGGTCGCCAAGTTCTTCCACGTCACCTCCGAGCGGGACGGTGACGTCCGGACCTACCGGGTCGACGGCGAGATCTTCTTCGCGACCGCCGAGGCCTTCCACAGCGCCTTCGACTTCCGCGAGGAGGACCTGAAACGGGTCGTCATCGATGTCGCCCGCTCCCATTTCTGGGACATCACCGGCATCAACGCCCTCGACCGGGTTGTGCTGAAGTTCCGTCACCACGATATCCGGGTGGATATTACGGGCCTCAACGAGGCCAGCGCCACCTTGGTCGAGAAGCTGGGCACCCACCATAAGGAAGGAGCCAAGCTGGCGTCGGGCCACTAGAAGGCCACGCGACACCGCCTTCCCTTGGCATTATGGGGCCGGGCTGCTATTGCCCGGCCAACAGGGTTTCAGACCCGCCAGAGTTTTCCGATGACCGTTCGCACCTTCGACAACATCCGCAACTTCTCCATCGTGGCCCACATCGACCACGGCAAGTCGACGCTCGCCGACCGCCTGATCCAGACCACGGGGGCGCTCTCCGCCCGTGAGATGACGGAGCAGGTGCTCGACAATATGGATATCGAACGCGAGCGCGGCATCACCATCAAGGCCCAGACCGTGCGCCTGGACTACAAGGCCCAGGACGGGAAGACCTATATCCTGAACCTCATGGACACCCCCGGCCACGTGGACTTCGCCTACGAGGTCTCGCGCTCGCTCGCTGCCTGCGAGGGGTCGCTTTTGGTGGTCGACGCCTCCCAGGGCGTGGAGGCGCAGACGCTCGCCAACGTCTACCAGGCCATCGACGCCAACCACGAGATCGTGCCCGTCCTCAACAAGATCGACCTGCCCGCCGCCGATCCGGACCGGATTAAGGAGCAGATCGAGGAAGTCATCGGCATCGACGCCTCGGATGCGGTTCCGATCTCGGCCAAGACCGGCCTCAACATCGAGGGTGTCTTGGAGGCCATCGTCCAGAAGCTGCCGCCGCCGAAGGGCGACAAGGAAGCGCCTCTCAAGGCGATGCTCGTCGATTCCTGGTACGACGCCTATCTCGGCGTGGTCGTGCTCGTGCGCATCATCGACGGCACCCTGAAGAAGGGCCAGAGCATCAAGATGATGGGCACCGGCGCCACATACGGCGTCGACAAGGTCGGCGTGTTCCGTCCCAAGATGACCGATGTTGAGGTGCTCGGACCCGGCGAGGTCGGATTCCTCACCGCTTCGATCAAGGAAGTGGCCGACACTCGGGTCGGCGATACCATCACCGATGAACGCAAGCCCACCGCCGAGGCCCTGCCCGGCTTCAAGCCGGTGCAGCCGGTGGTGTTCTGCGGCCTGTTCCCTGTGGATGCCGCCGATTTCGAGAACCTGCGCGCCGCCATGGGCAAGCTCCGTCTCAACGATGCGAGCTTCACCTACGAGATGGAGACCTCGGCGGCGTTGGGCTTCGGCTTCCGCTGCGGCTTCCTCGGCCTTCTGCATCTCGAGATCATCCAGGAGCGCCTGGAGCGCGAGTTCAACCTCGACCTGATCTCCACAGCTCCGAGCGTGGTCTATCACCTCAAGCTGCGGGACGGGTCGACCATCGAGCTGCACAATCCTGCCGACATGCCGGACGTGATGAAGATCGAAACCATCGAGGAGCCGTGGATCCGCGCCACGATCCTCACGCCGGACGATTATCTCGGTTCTGTCCTCAAGCTCTGTCAGGATCGGCGCGGCGTGCAGATCGACCTCAACTATGTCGGCAAGCGCGCCATGGTGGTCTACGATCTGCCGCTCAACGAGGTGGTGTTTGACTTCTACGACCGGCTGAAGTCGGTGTCGAAGGGGTACGCCTCCTTCGACTACCACATCTCCGATTACCGCGAGGGCGATCTCGTGAAGATGTCGGTGCTGGTCAACGGCGAGCCGGTGGACGCGCTCTCCATGCTGGTCCATCGCGACCGGGCCGAGGGTCGGGGCCGCGCCATGTGCGAGAAGCTGAAGGAGCTGATCCCGCCGCACATGTTCCAGATCCCGGTCCAGGCGGCCATCGGCGGCAAGATCATCGCGCGCGAAACCATCCGTGCGCTGCGCAAGGACGTGACCGCCAAGTGCTACGGCGGCGACGCCTCCCGCAAGCGCAAGCTGCTCGACAAGCAGAAGGAAGGCAAGAAGCGGATGCGCCAGTACGGCAAGGTCGACATCCCGCAGGAGGCCTTCATCGCCGCGCTGAAGATGGATACCTGAAGCCTCACCGAAGCCTTTGCAGCACAATGCGAGAGGCCCGGCTCAGTCGTGAGCCGGGCCATTCTTTGCCGTTTGCGCTGCAGCAACAAATCCTGGAACCTGCCCTTTGCCCCAGAGTTCAACTCAGCGCGGGGCTTTGGTCTCTCTCATGATCGCAGGCTGAAGAACGGGGTCCTCGGACGCCGGGCTTCGGCGCGTCCATGGGTATGAGGCCGGACCTTTTCGCAAACCGCACATCCGAGCCACAGGATCTCGCTTCACAGGAGAACCCATGTCTTCGTCCCTGCGGGCCACGCTGCCGACGCTTTTCGCCCTCCTTCTCGGCTATGCTCTCATGCAGGTCGGCAATACGTTGCAGGGCACGCTGCTTAGCGTGCGCGGAAGCATCGAGCAGTTCACGCCGACGCAGATCGGAGCCGTGGGCTCCGCGTTCTGGGGCGGCATCGTGATCGGCTCCCTTTATGCCGGGCGCGTGATCCAGCAGGTGGGCCACACCCGTACCTTTGCGGCGCTGGCAGCCGTGGCGGCTTCGACCGCGCTCCTCCACCTCCTCGTGATCAACCCGGCTGTCTGGATCGCCGCGCGGGCGCTTACCGGCTTCTGCTTCGCCGGGCTTTTCATCGTGGTCGAAAGCTGGCTCAACGCATCCGCCTCCGCGCAGACGCGCGGACAGGTTCTCAGCGTCTACGGCATGACAGGCCTGATCGCCGGCATCGGCGGGCAGATGCTTCTCCCGGCAGGCGATCCTTACGGCTATCGGCTGTTCTGCATCGTCGCCATCCTGATCTGCCTGGCTCTCGTGCCGACCGCCCTGTCGCGGGCTACGGCGCCGGCCCATGCGATCAGCGACACCAAGATCGACCTGATGCAGCTCTATCGCCAATCCCCCTTCGGCGTGGTAGCGGCCGTTCTCTGCGGCGTCACCACCAGCTCGTTCTTCGCGCTTGGCCCGATTTGGGCGCAGGAGCGCGGCCTGGACACCGCGGAGATCGCGATATTCATGGCCTGCGGCACGCTCGGCGGCTTCGCCACGACCTATCCCCTGGGCTGGCTCTCGGACCGCATGGACCGGCGCCACGTGATCATCGGCGCCTCGGCGATGGCGGCCGGGATCCTGCTCGCGCTCGTCCATTTCGTGCCGCTGACGGTGCCGGTATGGCTGGTCTTCGTTTATGTCGCCATCTTCGGCGGGAGCGTGATCCCGACCTACAGCATCGTCACCGCCCATGTGAACGACATGGTGAAGCCGGGCGAGTTCGTGGCTGCCGCAGGCGGCCTTCTGATCCTGCAAGGGGTGGGCGCCACGGTCGGGCCGATCGTCGCCGGCATGGCCATGACGGAGTTCGGACGCCTGGGCCTCCTCTATGTCGTGATCATCGCGCAGTCGCTCATGGCGATCTGGGGCGCCTATCGCAGTCTGCAGCGCGCCGCGCCCCCGACGGAGGAAAAGGAGAATTTCAGCATCGAGCCTGCCGTTCCGGTCGGAACGCAGCTGGAGGCGTCGTGAGCGCCTCCAGCTGCGGCAGGATACTAAACCAGCAGCGACTGCCCGCCGTCGATCCATACCGGCGTGCCAGTGATGTGCCGGGCACGGTCCGAGGCCAAGAAGAGCACGAGTTCAGCCACCTCTTCGCTCGTCCCAGGGGCCTGACCTGTGAGCGGGATCGAACCGGCCGGATATTCGGCGGGAACCTCCGCCTCCTCAATCTTGCGTTTGTCGGTGTTGTCGGAGATCTCCGTGTCGATCTTGCCGGGGCAGACCACGTTGACGCGGATCTTGTGCTTGGCAAGTTCGACCGCCAGCATCTGCGCCATCGCCACCTGGGCGGCCTTGGTGGCGGAATAGGCGGTCGCGCCGGCGCTGGTAAAAGTCCGTGATCCGTTGATGGAGGCCGTGATGACGATGGAGCCTCCGGCCTTCTTCAGATGCGGCACGGCATAGTGGAGCGTGAGATAGGTGCCACGCAGATTCGTGTTGATCGTACGGTCCCATTCCTGCGGCTGCAGTTCGTCGATAGGAGCCCAGACCCCATTGATGCCCGCATTGGCGAAGACGATGTCGAGCCGGCCGAAGGCCTGTACCAGATCGGCCACGGCCCTGCGCACTGACCCTCATCCGCCACGTCGGCCACCAGCGCAATGGCCTTGCCTCCGGCTTGGTCGATCTCCTCGGCGACCTTCCGGATCTCGTCCTCGGTGTGGCTCAGCACGCCGACCATGGCGCCCTCGCGCGCGAAGCGCAGGGCGGTCGCCTTGCCGATGCCTGATCCTGCGCCTGTCACGAGCGCGACCTTGCCTTGAAGCTCCATGATACTGCCTTTCCTCCGAGCGGAACTGTCCTGTGCCTGAACCGGAGGACGTACCAGCTAGTTCCCTTGGGTCTTAGGCCAAACCGACGCGGCGCCCGGAGGCATCGACCACCGGCTCGCCGTCCTCCTTGACGAATTCGCCCTGCTGCGGCGGCAGAATGTCGAGCACGGTCTCTGACGGGCGGCAGAGCCTGACGCCTATGGGCGTGACCACGATGGGCCGGTTGATCAGGATCGGATGGGCCATCATGGCATCGAGCAACTGATCGTCGCTCAGGGAAGGATCATCGAGTCCGAGCTCCGAATACGGCGTTCCTTTTTCGCGGATCACGTCGCGGGCGCTCACTCCCATGCGGCCGATCAACTGGCGAAGGAGCAGGCGCGTCGGTGGCGTCTTCACATACTCGATGATGTGCGGCTCGATACCGGCATTGCGGATCAGTCCCAGGGTGTTGCGGGAGGTCCCGCATTGCGGGTTATGGTAGATGATCACGTCCATGGCTTATCCTGACGATGAGGCGGGCCTCGTGCTGGCCAATGTGCAACAAGAATGGCCAGCGGAGAACGCCGAATGCGATGGGTCAGCCCTGGCAGGCCGCCCTGCCCTGCACCTTCAGCCGTGCCAGCATGTGCTGCGCGAGCGCATTATAGGCCTCGCGGGTCTCGACGCCGGACAGGGACAGTTCGAGCACCCATTCGCTCGAGAGCGGCACGATCAGGGTCTCGACAGTAATGGCATGGGAGGCCGTCGGCAGATTGGCGTCGATCCAGGTTGCGGACCAGCGCGCTGCGCCGGCCTTGGAAAACAGGGAAACCGACTGGGCCGGACGGCCGAGAAGCTCCTCGTAATCCTGCTGCAGGGCAGCGGCATCGCGGCTGACGAGATCGGGCTGCGGCATGTCGCGAAGCTCCCGGGCGGAGCGGAGGCTCAGAGAAAGCTCACCGTCGGAGGAAGCCGCCTTGATCGCGCCGTCCGCCCGGCGCCATTCATCCGGCAGAGAGAGCGAGAAGCAGAGATCCGAGGCCGTCCGCCCCGTCACCCAGGTCTGGCGTGTCATCGGATCGAACTGGACCTGAACGGTTCCGTTCACGGAGAACGTGTCGAGCGGGGTATTGGCGGCCTGTGCGACCGAAGCGACGGCACATCCTGCCAGGATGATTGCCCTGCGGGGCCATGCTCCCCATTCCTTTACGCTGCGCACCATGGCCTCCAGCCGTAGCGAACCCCTACATCCAGGGCAACGCATCCAAAGCGCAACGGTTGCTTGTCCACAGCTACGCTTTTGAACTCCCATGGACGAATGGCCGCGACGGGGAGGCCGCGACGAGCCAGCAGAAAAAGAAGAGGCGGGCTGGGTGCCCGCCTCCTGGTCGTCCTCAGCCGCGGGCGCGGGCCCGGATCATGAAGGTGTCGTAGGCGTATTCGGCCACCTGGAACCAGAGATATTCCTCTCCGCGGAAGGCCTTGTAGCTGTCGTAGATCTTCTTGAAGTCCGCGTTCTTGGCCGAGATCTCGTCATAGACCTCGTTGGCGGCCTTGTAGGCTGCGTCCATGATCTCCTGCGAGAAGGGCCGCAGCTGTGCACCGCTGCCGATCAGGCTACGCAGGGCTCCGGGGTTCTTGGCGTCGTACTTGGCCTGCGTGTCCACGTTCACATAGCCCGCCGCGGCTTGGATGGCGGCCTGGTAGGTCTTCGGCAGCTCATTCCATTTCTGCAGGTTGATGTAGAAGTGGATGGCGGGTCCGCCTTCCCAGAAGCCCGGATAGTAGTAGTACGGCGCGACCTTGTTGAGGCCGAGCTTCTCGTCGTCGTAGGGCGCCACCCACTCGGCTGCATCGATGGTGCCGCGCTCCAGCGACGGGTAGAGATCGCCGCCTGCGATCTGCTGCGGCACGACGCCGAGCTTGCCCATGATCTGGCCGGCGAGGCCTGCGATGCGCATCTTGAGGCCCTGCAGGTCCTGAACGGTCTTGATCTCCTTGCGGAACCAGCCGCCCATCTGCACGCCGGTGTTGCCCGCAGGCAGAGCATATACATTGTGCTTGGCATAGAACTCGTTGAGCAGGGTGTTGCCGTTGCCTTGATAGAGCCAAGCGTTCATTTGGCGGGAATTGAGGCCGAAGGGCAGCGTCGTGCCGATGGCGAAGGTCGGATCCTTGCCCACATAATAGTACGAGCAGGTATGGCCCATCTCAACCGTCCCGCTGCCGATCGCATCGAGCGCCTGGGGGGCGCCGACGATCTCGCCGGGTGCGAAAGTCTGGATGATGAACTTCCCGTCCGTGGCCTCCGCGACGAGTTTGGCGAAGGTTTCGCCGCCGCCGAACAGGGTGTCGAGGGATTTCGGGAAAGCCGAGGTCAGACGCCAGCGGATCTCCGGATTGGATTGAGCGATGGCCGGCTTGGCAACCGCTCCGGCGGCTGCGCCGAGGGTAGCGGCCTGGAGGAATGCACGACGTTTCATGAGCGTCCCTTTCATTCATTTCCGTTTCAAGGCGCACATGAGACGGAAAGTTTCAACGCGACGCACTCAAACGAATAGTTGAGACGCCCCTATACCGGGACGGGCGGAAGAAGGGAGGGCTTCCGAAGCAGGGACTTCATGCATCCAATGCATGGATTCACCGGCCCCGAAACGAAGCTCGGAGCCGAATTCCCGACCTGCGCGGCATCAGAGAAAGAGAGATCTCAGAAAATCAGCTCGCCCGCACCCCAGGCAAGGAGGATCAGGAGGATGAAGGCAAGGAGGAACAGGCCGAACAGAACCTTGGCGATGGTCCTGGCCCCGGAGGCGACACCCGTGAAGCCCAGCGCTCCCGCCACCAAGGAGACCACCAGGAAGATCAGAGCCCATTTGAGCATGTCCGTATCCTTGTCGCTTATTGCTTAGCTATAGCCATAAGCGCCCAAGCTTGATCCGGTTCCGGCCATCGGCACTCAGATCACCACGGTGACCTTTTCGGCCGCCCGAGTCAGGGCCGTGTAGAGCCAGCGGCTGCGATGCTCGCGAAAGGCATAGGACTCGTCGAAGAGCACGAGGTCGTCCCATTGGGAACCCTGCGCCTTGTGTACGGTCAGCGCGTAGCCGTAGGTGAACTCATCGGATTCCTTGCGCAGCACGAACGGCACCTCCTCTTCCGTGCCCTCGAAGAAAGCCTTGTGCACGGCCACTTCCACGGACCGGCGACGGGCATCGTCGTCCGGCAGCACATCCATGCGGATGAAATCGTTGCGGATGCCCCGCAGGGCCTGGATCGTCCAGGTGCCGCCGTTGAGCAGGCCTTTGGTCTTGTCGTTGCGCAGGCAGACGAGCTTCTCGCCCGCCGCCGGCATGGGGTCGCGGTAGCCGTTCAACTCGCGCAGGCGCGTGTTGTAGAGACGCCGGGTCTTGTTGAGGCCGACCAACACCTGATCGGCCGCCATGACGGCGGAGGCGTCGATCTCGCGACGGCGGATGATGCGGCTCTCGCCATAGGTCCCCGGCTCCAGGCGCCCGCCTTCCCGAACGGTCATCGACAGATGAATGATGGGATTGTCCTTCGCCTGCCGGTGCACTTCCGTGAGCATCACGTCGGGCTCGCCCTCGGTGAAGAAGCCACCGCCCTTGACCGGCGGCAATTGCGCCGGATCGCCGAGCACGAGAACGGGCTGCCCGAAGGACAGGAGATCGCGTCCCAGCTCCTCGTCCACCATGGAGCATTCGTCGATGATGATGAGGTCGGCCTTGGAGGCCGGGCTCTGGCGGTTGAGCACGAATTGCGGACCGTTCTCGTCCGACTCCCGCGAGCGGTAGATCATCGAATGGATCGTCGAGGCATCCGCGCACCCCTTGGTGCGCAGCACCAGTGCGGCCTTGCCGGTATAGGCGCCGAAGGCCACCTCGCCGTCCACGTTCTCGGCGATGTGCTTGGCAAGCGTCGTCTTGCCCGTGCCGGCATAGCCAAAGAGGCGGAACACCGGACGATCGCCGCGGCGAAGCCAGTCGGCGACGGCCTTGAGGGCGGCATCCTGTTGCGGCGACCAAGTCATGCGGATTTCGCCTCGCGCTGCAGGGAGTAGAGAAGGCCGATGATGATGATGCCGCTGCCGAGGAAGACATAAGGGTCGAGCGGCTCACCATAGAATTGCCAGCCGACGAAGGCGATCAGCGGAATGCGCATGAAGTCCAGCGGCACGACCATGGTCGCATCGCCCTGACGGTACGCGTTGGTCAGGCAGTAATGCGCGAGGAGGCCGCCGACGCAGATGCCGACGAGGGCGAGCGTATGGGACGGCTGGACCTCGAGCCAGAAGGCCCGGCTCACGCCTGCCAGGTTCATGGGAAGCTGCAGCAGGTTCATGAAGAACAGGATCGAGAAGGTGCTCTCCGTCATCGTCAGCCGCTTGGTCATGATCGCCACGAGGGCGAAGCTGAAAGCCACGCCGAGCATCAGGAAACTGGCCGGCTGCAAGGTTTCCAGCCCCGGACGCAGGATCACGAGAATGCCGACGAAGCCGAGCACGATGGCGACGAGGCGCCCTCTGGTCATGCGCTCCTTGAGCAGTGGAACCGCGAGCAGCGCGACCCAGGCCGGCGTGGTGAACTCGAGCGCGAAGACGGTTGCGAGCGGGAGAAGCGTGAGGCCAAACGCCCATCCGTCGGTGCCGAGGAAATGAAGGACGTTGCGCGCAAGGTGCAGCGGGAAACGGCGCGGCTTCAGGCCAGGCCGCAGCTCCGGCTGGAGCAGTGCGAGCACGAGCAGGATCAGGACACCGGCGGCGTTGCGAACGGCCAGCATCTCGAAGATCGAGAAGGTGGGTGCGAGTGCACGCACCGCGACGGCCGTTGCGGAGAAGGAGAGGAGTGCGCCGCTCATCCAGAGGACGACGGCGAGGATGCTGCGATGGGGCACGGTGGTCCAACCGATGTGAAGGTCTCCTCGCTTAACCTGCCGTCGCCACCGCGTGAAGCCTCCATCGGCATCCTTCGAGCGACCAACACGTACATGAGGTGCAAACCTGAAGCGAGCCGCGATCCGACTCTCACAGCGGCAAGCCGTCGGATCGATCGTTGCGCGTGATTCTCGAAGCGCTCAGCGCTCCTGTTGCGCCTTTTCGAGTCGATCCGGGAAATTTTTTTGCCCCGCGCTAAACAGGATTCCGGGATGCGCAAAAACCGCCTTCGACCCTCTCCAAGTGAAGAGGATTCATCGTGCGATGTTTAATATGCGTTAAGACATTCGAATACTCTGAAGGTCAATACCATCATCTTTATCATTTGACTAAGTGTCTGTAACTTAACGAAAAATTATACTGCCGCATGCCGCGGACCTGCACATCCAACGGTGCCGATGCGCCTGAGGAAGCGGCTCTAACTGTCTCATCTTGAAACCGATATTGAGTCTTAGATCTGCAAGTGCAGAGACTCGTGCCGAGATAAATATCCACAGAAAAAGTGCGCATTCTACTGTCTACACTTTTCGATAATCGGAACCCCCTTGGTATAACGACGTTGCCTTGCAAGCGTGACGGTTGCACGCGAAGGCCCTTGAAGGAGGCGGCAATGCCGACAGACACCAAGTCTAACCCGCTGACGATGCTGTTCACGGGAGACACCGGTGCGACCAGCACCAAGAAGACCGCTAAGAAGAGCAGCGCTCGCCGCAGCTCTTCCAGCACCGCCAAGAAGGCTGGAACGAAGAAGACTGCTGCCAAGAAGACGGCAGCGAAGTCGACCTCCCGGTCGGCAACGAAATCTTCGGCCAAGTCCGGCGCGAAGAAGTCGACCGCGAAGTCTGCTGCCAAGAAGACGACCTCGGCCCGTTCATCGGCCAAGTCGGCAGCGAAGAAGACCACCGCCAAGAAGACTGCTGCCAAGAAGACGACCGCTAAGAAGACTTCGGCCAAGTCGGCCGCCAAGAAGTCCTCTTCTCGTTCGACTTCGGCTCGTCCCGCGGCCAAGAAGTCTGCTTCTCGCAGCTCCAGCCGCGGTGCGGTGAAGTCGGCTTCGAAGGCGCGCAGCGCATCGAAGTCGACCCCGAAGCGCGCTGCTGCCGCTTCGAGCCGGACCTCTTCCACGAAGAAGTCGGGCACGGTTGCCAAGCGGTCTTCCGGCTCCCGTTCCTCGAGCGCTCGCAAGAGCCCCTCGAAGTCGCGGAAGCGCTAAGACGAGCATGCCGCAAGCGCCGGGACGGGGTCCTTCCTGTCGCCGGCGCCTGCGCAAAAAATCGCCCGGCGAAAGCCGGGCGATTTTGTTTCTCCAGGGTGGCGCTCCGGGTCAGCGGCCCGTGCTCATCGGATCGCTTGCCCCCCAATAGGGCGTGGCGTTGTAGTAGCGATGAACGTGCTCTTCCCATTCCCGATCGTAGGAAGCGTCATGTCCTTCCGCGCTGCGGCGGGGCGCTCCGCGCAGCTGGTCCTCTGACAGGTTCAGCTCATAGGCATCGAGCTCGGTGTTGTACTTCAGAACAGACCAGGGAAGCGTGTAGTATTCCTCACCGAGCCCCATGAAGCCGCCGAAGCTCATGACCGCATAGGCAACCTTGCCGGATCGCTTCTCGATCATCACGCGCTCGATCGTCCCGATCTTCTCGCCGTCCGAGCGGCGCACCGGCGTTCCTTCGACCTTGTCGCTGGCAATCAGGCTGTGGGTTTCGCGAACGTCGCTGCTTTGTGCCGTCGTCTGCATCACTTCGCTCCCTTCATGAGTGAGATCCAAGGCATCGGACCCAAAAGTGGACCCACTTTTGGGATCCATCCGATGCTTCTTCCTTAAACTGGCGCATCGCCGGGCGCGAAAAACCGGGGCCACTTTTCCGCACGATGCGCTAGGGCAACGCTCGGGTTGAAAAGCAGGTTCCGGCTCTGGGCCGGAACCCCAAGGATTTCAACCTTCTTGGCCGCTTCTTCGCGCCAAGCGCTGCCGTAGGAACCCCCTCCCCGACCTCACGTTGACCCACGTTTACGAAACCCGAGGATGTGAAGGAGAGTGCCATGGCGGTTCGCCAGAAGCCGGTTGGAGACCAGGTCGTCGTCATCACCGGGGCATCCAGCGGCATCGGACTAGCGACGGCCCACCTGTTCGCCGAACGCGGCGCCAAGGGCCTCGTCCTGGTTGCGCGCAACGAGGACGCCCTGCGCAAGATTGCAGACGAGCTCAGCCACGGGACGACGCGCGCCATTGCGGTCGCGGCCGACGTCAGCAAGCGCGAAGACCTGGAGCGGGTGGCGCGCACCGCCATCGAGACCTTCGGCGGTTTCGATACCTGGGTGAACGATGCCGCGGTGGCGCTGTACGGCACCCTCACCGACATCCCGATAGAGGACCAGCGCCAGCTCTTCGACGTGAATTACTGGGGCGTCGTCAACGGCTCGATGATCGCGGCGGAGCATCTGCGCCAACGCGGCGGCGCCATCATCAACGTCGGCAGCGTCCTGTCCGAGCGGACGATGATCCTCCAGACCCAGTACTCGGCCTCCAAGCACGCGGTCAAAGCCTTCACGGACGGGCTGCGCATGGAACTGGCGAACCAGGGCGCGCCGGTCGCGGTCACCCTGATCAAGCCGTCATCCATCGACACGCCTTACGTCGAACATGCCCGCAATTACCTCGACCGCGAAAACGCAGTTCCGCCGCCGGCCTATGATCCGCATCTCGTCGCCAAGGCGATCGTGTATGCGGCCGAGCACAATCGCCGCGAGATCACGATCGGCTTCGGCGGCTGGATCATCGGCGCCATGGGCAAGGTCGCGCCGCACCTCGTCGACAAGGCGATGGAATGGACAGGCTATGGTTCGCAGACGACGGACCATCCCGAACGGCCCGGAATGCGCGACAACCTCTATCAGGCCCGCGAAGACGGCGACATGTATTCGTCCCTGCCGGGAGAACCGCGCAAGACGAGCCTTCTCCTCGAAGCTCAGCTCCACCCGCTCGTGACGGCGGCCGTGCTGGCCGGCGTGGCCGCGGGCATCGCCGCCCTGTTTCTGCCATCCCTGGCGGCAGGCCGGAAGCCGAAGCGCTTCAACAAGCGGCCGACGCCGCGCTACCAGGCGGCCATGCGCCGCGCCGGCAACGGTCATGACAAGCACACCTTCGGACCGGGACACATCAGCCAGCGGGGCCCTTACGAGGGCCGCCCGCAGCCGCGGCACTGAGGCCCTGAGAGGGCCGGGTCTCGAACCCGGCCCTTCCTCTTGAGAGCGACAAGATGGCCGCATTCGGCGCATTCCGGAGTCGCAGCTTGCAGGCTAGCCTTGCTGCATGGTCCCGATTCGCTCTCTCGCCCTCACGCTCGCTCTTCTCATCGGCGGCACCGCCGTCGCGCAGGACAAGGGCACTCTCGACCCAAAGCCGCTGCCGCCACTCGCCAATCCCGGCGATCCCAGGGTCGCCGCAAAGGAGCTGTTCGGGCGGCGCGCCACGCCGGCCGACCTGCGCTCGCGATCCATCGGCAGTTACGCCCGAGGCTGCGTGGCCGGGGCGGCGGCGATCCCGATCGACGGCGAGAACTGGCAGGTCATGCGGCTCTCCCGCAACCGCAACTGGGGTCATCCGCAGATGATCGGCTTCCTGCAGCGGTTCGCCACCCGCCTGCCGAGCATCAACGGATGGCCGGGTCTTCTCGTCGGCGACATCTCGCAGCCGCGCGGCGGACCGATGATCACGGGCCATGCCTCGCACCAGATCGGCCTCGATGCGGATATCTGGCTCACCCCCATGCCCAACCGCCGCCTCTCGCGGGTCGAGCGGGAGGAAATGTCGGCCACGAACGTGGTGCGCGACGACTGGCTCGATGTGGATCCGGCCCGATGGACGCCGCAGCACACGGCCGTCATCCGCGCCGCCGCCCAGGAAAGAGGCGTCGCCCGGATCTTCGTGAACCCGGCCATCAAGAAGGCGCTGTGCCGGGAGGCGGGAGCGGACCGAAGCTGGTTGACCAAGGTGAGGCCCATGTGGGGCCACAACTACCATTTCCATATCCGCCTTGCCTGCCCGGCCGGCGAAGCAGGCTGCTCCGATCAGGATCCGCCTCCGGGCGGCGACGGCTGCGGGGCGGAACTCAACGCCTGGTTCACGCCCCAGATGCTGCATCCGAAGCCCGGCAAGCCCCGTCCGCCGCTGACCATGGCGCAACTCCCGAACGAGTGCCGGGCCGTTCTCGAGGCGCCTTGATCTCAAAGGAAAAAGGCCTGCATCCATCCGGATGGATGCAGGCCGCCTGACTCTCTCAGTTGAGGTGGCGTCCTATTCGGCCGCCACGCCGACGCCGATCTGGCAGGACACGCCCGTGCCGCCGAGACCGCAATAGCCGTTCGGGTTCTTGGCCAGATATTGCTGGTGGTAATCCTCGGCGAAGTAGAACGGCCCCGCATCGACGATCTCGGTGGTGACCGGCCCATAGCCCTTGGCAGCAAGCGCATGGCCGTATGCCGCCTTGGACGCCTCTGCGGCCTTCCTCTGATCCTCGTTGAACACGTAGATCCCGGAGCGGTACTGGCTACCCACATCGTTGCCCTGGCGCATGCCCTGGGTCGGATCGTGGTTCTCCCAGAAGGTCTTGAGCAGGGCTTCGTAGGAGATCACCCTCGGATCGTAGACCACCAGCACGACCTCGTTGTGGCCGGTGAGGCCCGAGCACACTTCCTCATAGGTCGGGTTCGGCGTCGTGCCGGCGGCATAGCCCGCGGCGGTGATCCAGATGCCGTCGCCGAGCTGCCAGAACTTGCGCTCCGCGCCCCAGAAGCAGCCGAGGCCGAACAGGGCCTTTTCCATGCCCTCGGGATAGGGCGGCTGAAGCGGACGAGCGTTGATGAAGTGCCGTTCGGCCGTCGGGATGGGGCTGGTCCGGCCAGGCAAGGCCTCGGCGGCATTCGGCAGGTCGAGTCGTTTGCGGAAGCTGAACATGGAGGTCCCTCGCGTGACCTCGCACATGTAAGCACGGACCGGAGCCCGCGGGAGGGCCCGGTCCGTCACCTTCCCGTGAAAACTCAGCGGCCCGCGAGATACCCAATCGGCTCCAGCGGCTTCTGGCCCAGCCACATCAGCAGGGCGCCGACCAGGAAGGCCGATACCGAGGCAGGCATCTGCAGGACGTAAGTGGCGATCGGGTCCCACAACCACGGATAGCCGCGCTGCGCGATGCTTCCCTCGAGCGACGCCATTCCGCCCGGGGAAAGGATGCCGATCACCTTTCCGATGGATGCGAACGATACAGCATTGTTGACGATGGATCGCGTCCCGTCGATCACCAATCCGATAAATCCGGCTGCGATCAGCAGGAGGCCAAGGCTACGCGCTAGGAACTTCAAGGGAAGATACCTCTATGAACAGAGGGGGAAATATCTAGAGCGTTTTGTCGCAATGGCAAAGGCGATTCAGGCTAAATTGACTCAAGTTCGGTCTTGCCTTTTGCCGTGATTTAGCGATACACGGGCGCTCCGCAGACGCATGCGGAGAACCGACCGGCCCGTGACGAACGGCGCCGCGAAGGTTCCTGGAGCCCAAGGGGCTCTGCTGGAGGGGTGGCCGAGTGGTTGAAGGCGCACGCCTGGAAAGTGTGTATACGGGAAACCGTATCGCGGGTTCGAATCCCGCTCCCTCCGCCATCCACTAAACCAAGCCTCCGAAAAGAAAAGCAAAATTTCGATCAGGGTCGTCGCGCCCCATATTTCCCCCACATTCTGGGTTCGCGTGATGCCCTTTGTTGAGATGAAGCCACGCATTGATGCCGGACCCCGCGGCATCATATGCCTAATCGACCCCCGTTGAATTAAAGTACGAACGTTCGTATATGAATTCCAGAAGGTACACGACGGTCATGGCCAGAACCCGGAAGATCATAGCGGACGACATCCTCGACGCGGCCGAGCGTGTCGTCACCCGTTCGGGTGCGGCCGGCCTGTCGATCGATGCCGTCGCGCAGGAGGCCGGCGTCAGCAAGTCCAGGGTCGTATACGATCATAAGTGCAAGGCAGACCTCCTCGAGGCGCTCGTCGACCGCCAGATCTCGCGCGAGCACGAGCGCATCGCGAAGGCCATCGCCGAACACGCCGACACGCCCCACCCCGAGCTGTTCGCCAGGATCGCCGTTTACGGACAGAAACCGAACGATACCGACAGGGCGGTGGTCCTTGCCCTCAGTGCCTCCATGCCGGGCCAGGAGGAACTGCAAACCCGCATGCGGGAGTGGGCCGCCACCGTACTGGAGGCCATGGCCCATGGTCCGCGCCCTAAGGCTGCGCTCATGGCCTTCCTGGCCCTCAATGGCCTCTCGTGCCTTGAACTCTTCGGATTCCATCAGTGGGATGAGACCGAACGGTCCGCGATCCTCGACGGCATCCGCACGATCTACGCCACCTTCCCCGAAGACCAATAGTCACGGACCCCATCATGGACAGCACACAACGGTCGCGCCTAACGGCGTGCCTGATCGCCACCACGTTCCTCGCGCTCTCGTCCGGCGGCGCCCTCGCGCAAGCCGGCGGGGCCATGCCGCCGCCTTCCGTCGGCGTGATCCAGCTCCAGGCGCGGCCGGTCCCGGTCGTGAACGAGTTGCCCGGCCGCATCGCGGCGACGCGCACCGCCGAGGTCCGCGCCCGTGTCTCGGGCATCCTCCAGGAGCGCGTCTTCCAGCAGGGCAGCCGGGTCAAGCAGGGTGACGTGCTCTTTCGCATCGAGCCCCGCCTCTTCCGCGTCCGCATCGACAGCGCCGAGGCGGCGCTGCAAAAGGCCAAGGCGATCCAGGCCAATGCCCGCCAGCAGCTCGAGCGCCAGAAGACCCTACGGGAACGGGCCGTGACCAGCGGGGTGGCCTACGACGAAGCCGTCGCCAACCTGGCCCAGGCCGATGCCGACGTCGGTCTCGCCGAGGCCGCGCTCGCGGAGGCCCGAATCAATCTCGACTACACCGAGGTCCGCGCCCCGATCACCGGGATCATCGGTGGCGCCCTCGTCACGGAAGGCGCCCTTGTCACCGCCGAGGGTGCCTCCGCCCTCGCACTCATCCAGCAGGTCGATCCGGTCTATGCCGACTTCACCCAGTCAGCCCAGGAGTTGCTGGCGCTCAAGAGGGCGGTGGAGCAGAAGACCCTTGCCAGCCCTGCCCCGGGCGAGGCGCGCGTGGAGCTCGTCATGGACGATGGCACCGTCTACGGCCAGCCAGGCCGCCTGCTGTTCGCCAGCGCCAGCGTGGAGCCCACCACCGGACAGGTGACACTGCGGGCCGAATTCCCGAACCCGAAGGGAGACCTCCTGCCTGGCATGTACGTGCGCGTGCGCCTCGAGCAGGCCGTGCGGCAGGCCGGCGTCACTGTTCCCCAGCGCGCCATCGTGCGGACCGCCACGGGGCAGGCCCAGGTCTATGTCCTCGGGGACGACAACACGGCGCAGGCGCGCAATGTCACGCTCGGCCGCTCCCTCGGTCAGGGCTGGGTGGTCGAGGCCGGCCTCGACGGCTCTGAGCGCATCGTCGTCGACGGTGTCCAGAAGGTGCAGGCCGGCGGCAAGGTCGCACCCGAGCCCTGGAAGTCCGCCTCGACCGAACGCACCACCACATCCACGACCAACAAGACGGTCGAGTAACCGATCATGGCACAGCTCTTCATCCGGCGCCCGATCCTGGCCTGGGTCTTCGCGCTCTTCATCTCCATCGCGGGCGTGCTCGCGATCCCGTTCCTGCCGATCGCGCAGTACCCGAAGGTCGCCCCGCCGCAGCTCACCATCACAACCACCTACCCGGGCGCATCGCCCCAGGAGATCTACCAGGGCGTCACCCGCCAGATCGAGGAGGAGCTGAACGGGGTCGAGGGCCTGCTGTATTTCGAGTCCACCTCCGACAGCTCGGGCTGGGTCAGCATCAACGCGACCTTTGCCGCCGGCACGAACATCGACCAGGCCTCCGTCGACGTCCAGAACGCCATCCGGCGCGTCGAGGCTCGCCTTCCCGCCACCGTGCGCTCCCAGGGCATCAACGTCGAGGAGGCCGGCTCCGGCTTCCTGATGATGGTCGCGCTGACCTCTACCGACGGTACCCGTGACCCGGTGGCGCTGGGCGACTACATCAACCGCAACATCATCGGCGAGATCCGCCGCATCGACGGCGTCGGCCGCGCCCAGCTCTATGCCGCCCAGCGGGCGCTGCGGGTCTGGATCGACCCCGACAAGATGGTCGGCCTCAACCTGACGCCTGGAGATGTCAACGCCGCCATCGCGGCCCAGAACGCGCAGGTCGCCGCAGGCCAGATCGGTGCCGCCCCCAACCCGGTGAGCCAGGACATCACCGCCACCGTCATCGTCCAGGGGCAGCTCACCAACGTGCAGCAGTTCGGCGACATCATCCTGCGGGCCAACCCCGACGGCTCCACGGTCCGGCTCAAGGACATCGCCCGGATCGAGGAAGGGGCCGAGACCTACAACTTCTCGAGCCGCCTCAACGGCCAGCCAAGCGCTGCCATCGCCATCCAGCTCTCCTCGACCGGCAACGCGGTCGCGGTCTCGAAGGCCATCCAGGCCAGGATGGCCCAACTGGAGAAGTTCTTCCCCTCTGGCATCGCGTACTCCATCCCCTACGACACCAGCCCCTTCGTCTCGGCCTCGATTGAGAAGGTGGTGCACACGCTCCTCGAGGCGATGGTGCTCGTGTTCGTGGTGATGTTCGTCTTCCTCCAGAACATCCGCTACACCGTGATCCCGACACTCGTGGTGCCTGTGGCGCTGCTTGGAACCTGCGCCGTCATGTATGCGACTGGGTTCTCGATCAACGTGCTCACCATGTTCGCCATGGTGCTGGCCATCGGCATTCTCGTCGATGACGCCATCGTGGTGGTCGAGAACGTCGAGCGCATCATGGCCGAGGAAGGTCTCTCGCCCAAGGCCGCGACTCAAAAGGCGATGGGCCAGATCACAGGGGCGATCCTGGGCATCACGCTGGTGCTGTCCTGCGTCTTCATTCCGATGGCGTTCTTCCCGGGCTCGACCGGTGTCATCTACCGCCAGTTCAGCCTGACCATGGTGGTGTCGATCCTGTTCTCCGCCTTCCTGGCGCTCTCGCTCACCCCTGCCCTCTGCGCAACCTTCCTCAAGCCCATCAAGCATGGGCACCACGAGAAGCGCGGTCTTGGCGGCTGGTTCAACCGAAAGTTTGACAGGCTGACGGCCGGGTACTCCACCGTCGTGACAGGGATGGCGCGCCGTGCGGGACGGATGATGGTGGTCTACCTCGCCCTCGTCGTCGGTCTCGGCTACCTCTTCGTCAGCCTGCCCACGGCCTTCGTGCCCAACGAGGACCAGGGCTTCCTGATCGTCGACATCCAGGCCCCGCCGGAGGCGAGCGCCAACCGCACCCGCGCCTCCGTCGAGCGGATCGAGGCGATCTTCAGGGACGAGCCGGCCGTCGAGAATGTCGTCGCCATCCAGGGCTTCAGCTTCTCGGGCATGGGCGCGAACGCCGCCATCGCCTTCGTGACACTGAAGGACTGGGCCGAGCGCGGCGACGGCAACACCGTCCAGGAGATCGCCAACCGGGCGAACATGAAGCTCTTCGGGCTCAAAGACGCCACGGCCTTTGCGCTGTCGCCGCCGCCGATCGAGGGCTTCGGCACGACGAACGGCTTCTCCTTCCGGCTCCAGGACCGGAGCGGGTTGGGTCAGGACGCGCTCAAGAAGGCCAATGCCGAGCTCATGGCGAAGGCCGGCAGCGGCACCATCGTCACGGGCCTGCGGGTGGAAGGCATGCCCGATGCAGCCCAGGTGATGCTGGTTATCGACCGCGATAAGGCCAACACCTTCGGCGTGTCGTTCTCCGACATCAACAACGCGATTACCGCCAACCTCGGCTCGTCCTACATCAACGACTATCCGAACGCGGGACGCATGCAGCGTGTCATCGTCCAGGCGCAGGACCGCAGCCGCCTTCAGATCGAGGACGTGCTCCGAATCAACGTGCGCAACGCCAACGGCGGCATGGTACCCCTGTCGTCCCTGGCGATAGCCGAATGGCGGAAGGGCTCGCCGCAGATCGTGGGCTACAATGGCTATCCGGCGGTGAGGCTGTCGGGCCAGCCTGCTCCCGGATACTCCTCGGGCGCGGCCATCGCCGAGATGGAACGGCTGGCATCCGAGCTGCCCGAGGGCTTCGGCTTCGAGTGGACGGGACAATCGCTCGAGGAGATCACCTCCGGCTCGCAGGCGCCGCTCCTGTTCGGGTTGAGCATCCTGTTCGTCTTCCTGCTGCTGGCAGGACTGTACGAGAGCTGGTCGATTCCGCTGTCGGTGATGCTGGTGGTGCCGCTCGGCATCATCGGATCGGTGCTGGCCGTGATGCTGCGGGACATGCCGAACGACATCTACTTCAAGGTCGGCCTGATCGCGATCATCGGCCTGTCGGCCAAGAACGCCATCCTGATCGTGGAGTTTGCCAAGGACTACTATGCCGAAGGCAGGTCCCTGCTGGACTCGGCGGTGGACGCGGCGCGCCTGCGCTTCCGGCCGATCGTGATGACGTCGCTGGCCTTCGCGCTCGGCGTCGTGCCGCTCGCGATCGCCACGGGACCGAGCGCGGCGAGCCAGAACGCCATCGGCACGGGCGTGCTGGGCGGCATGATCTCGGCCACCGTGCTGGCGATCTTCTTCGTTCCCGCTTTCTTCCTCTTCGTGCTGAAGACCTTGCGAACGAGGCGGCCGTCGGACGAGGTGGACTCGAAGGATGCGCGCCAAGGGGATGATGTTCACGCCCCGGAGGCACTTTCTGGCACCGCTGCGCCCGCCCATTCATGACGGGGGTGTTGGACGTGACAGCCCAGCATTGCGACACGACGGACCTGGTCCATGATCGCATCCTCGATGCCGCGGAGGAGCTGATCCTCACCCGCGGCATCGCCGGCTTTACCCTTGATGGGGTGGCGCAGGCCGCCGGGGTCAGCAAGGGCGGCCTGCTGTATCACTTCCGCTCGAAGGACAGCCTGATCTCCGGCATGCAGCGGCGCATGGTCTCTCGCGTGGCGGAGACGCTGCGGGAGGCCAAGGCCGGGTCGGAGCCGGTCCTCCAGGCCTTCGTGCGGCACCTGCGCCGGGACTACGAACGCGGTGGGCGGTCCTTTGCGCCGCTACTGCTGGCCCGCGAGCGGGAGGAGCCTTGCGAGGAACTGCAAGCCCTGATGGCTTGCATTGCCCGGGAAAGTGGCGTTGATGGCGATGGGAAAGGATCGACGCTGCTGCTGCTGGCAGCCTTAGGGTTGATGCTCTCGAGCCTCGCCCGGCTGCCCTGTCCCCTGCCGGAGCATGCATCGGACCTCCTGGATGAGCTGGAATCGGCCACCGGCCGGATCGGAGACGTTGGATCGCATGCTGTCTGACCTCCACCAACGCGCCTGGATGTCTCCTCTGGGTCAGGAAGTAGAGTTCGCCTGCCCTCCAGAGCGTCCGGTGCTCTTAGCTCAAGCGGACCTTTGGCCTACTTCCGCCCAGTGCCAGAAGCCGCCCCTCTCCTACTCGCGCTTCGGCCCACAGGCGGGACTATATCCGCCGCCTGTAGGGCTTCGTGTTGTCTTTTAGTGTGTGCTGAAGCGCCAGGTGAGGTTGCCCTTGAGGGCATGGTCCTGCGCCCGCTCGCTGATTTGGCCTGAGTAGGACACGCCCAGGCTGAGCGCATCGGATGCCTGCCAGTCGAGCCCCGCCTCCGCCACCAGCGCATCCCGGTCGATCGGCACGCCCGCCACCGTGAAGGCGCTCGCCCCGCCGGCAAAGGCCAGCAGCATCTGCGGCTCCACATCGCCATAGGCATGGCGCCAGCCGAGCAGCCCGTGCAGGGTTAGCGGCAGATCCTGCCTCAAGCGCGCCTCGGCTCTGAGCCCGAGCGTGGTGGTGGCCAGATCCTGGTCCTGGGCATAGCCGGTGAGCGCAGCCGCTCCGCCCTCCTCCTGGAAAGCATCCGTGTGCAGGCGCAGCACCGAAGCTCCGGCAAACGGCTCCAGGGCCACACGCCCCAGATCGAAGCGGTAGCCGAGCTCGGCAAAGGCCTGTGCCGTCCAGCCGTCGTAGGAGGCATGTGTGCTGTCGGCAAAGCCAGGGAAGCGGATCGTGCGGCTCACGTCAAAGTCATGCCAGGCGTAGGAGGCTCCCAGCCGCAGGTTGAGCGCCCCCCACGAGGACGAGCCGTAGAGCGCGCCGAACACGCTGTCGTTCGAGCCCGATGACAGACGCCCATCGACATCGAAGGTGGTGCGGGTAAACCCGCCCGCCACGCCGAGGCGGACAGCCTCGCTCACCAGGGCATCGGCCCCAAGGATGAACCCGCCGGTGGCGGTGTCGAG
>DASZBB010000113.1:0-2953 GCA_035944695.1 Microvirga sp.
CCTGGGGCTCCTCCCCGGCTTGATTCTCTAGAATTCCGAAGGTCTTATAGCCGAGCTTCTCGTAAAAGCTCTTGGCGCGCCGGCTTGAGGTATCCAGCCACGCCCCATGGCATCCCCGTTGGGCCGCCGCCTCTTCGGCGAGCCTCATGATTCGGACGCCGAGACCCTGGCTGCGAAGATCCTCTGAAACCCAGAGGATCTTGATGACAAGCCATCCGTACGAGGCTCCGCCGATCAGCCCGCCGACAATCACGCCTTGTCGGTCGCGAGCCAGGATGCCGAAGGGAGTATAGTCGCTGGCGGGGACGTTCTGCCTCAGGGAATCGAGCAGGCGCGCCTCGATTTCGTCCGCGAATGCTTCAGGTTCGGCTTCGACCGTAAGCTGAATGGAGGCAAGGCGCTCGTTCATGGGATCACCGGTAATCCGCCGGATTATCCTTCTGCTGTAATGCTGTTCCGAGCGGGTCAGTTCACGTGCACGTCAATGACTCCCGGCACGGCCCGGAGCGCTCCGGCGATCTGGGGGCTGGCCATGTACTTGCCAGGCAGCTTGACCTCCACCTCCCGGTCACCATCGTCAAGGATGAGCACGAGAGAGACCTCCCCCTCGCCACGAGCCTTGAGCCGCTCGTAGACGCTGGGGATCGGTCGTTCGTCGCGCAGGAAGATGCGCATGCTCTTCTGATGCTTGGCGAGCGCCTCGTCCAAGGGCTCGGCCATGCCGATGCGCGCCCTCACCTCCTCGCCCTCAAGACCGGCCTGCAGCATCAGCACCACGGCGGAGCCGGGCTCCAGGACCTCCCGCAACCGCATGAGTCCTTCCGAGAAGATGATGGCCTCGAACTGCCCGGTCTGATCCGACAGGGTGAGAATTCCCATCTTGTTGCCGGTTTTGGTGCGGCGTTCCTGTCGATCAAGAATGGTGGCGGCCACCCGCCCCACGGAGTTGCCCGCCTTAACCGAGCGGCAGAACTCGACCCAGGTCTGCACCCGCAGCTTCTTCAAAAGGTCGCCGTACTCATCCAGCGGGTGGCCCGACAGGAAGAAACCGACGGCATCGTATTCCCGCTGCAGTCGCTCTGCGGCGGGCCAAGGATCGTAGGGTCCGATTCGCAGTTGCACATCCGCCGAGGCGACGCCGCCGAACATGTCCATCATGCCGCCGTTGGCCGCTTCGTGGGATTGTTGAGCCAGACTCATGATGGCGTCGATGGAGGCGCAGGCCTTGGCCCGATCCGGCTCCAACTCGTCGAAGGCGCCTGCTGCGATTAGATTCTCCAGCGTCCGCTTGTTGAGCATGCGGGGATTGATGCGCCGTGCAAAATCGGCGAGGTCCTTGAAGGGCTCACTCCCCCTCGCCTCCACCACGGCCTCGATGGCCTGGCGGCCCACCCCCTTCACGGCAGCAAGCGCATAAAGGATCGAGCCCTTGCCCTCTTGGTCGTAGACCACGTCGAAAACAACGCCTGAGCGGTTGATCGAAGGCGGGATCACCTTGAAGCCGAGGCGCTGCGCCTCACGGCGGAATTCGGCGAGCTTGTCGGTGTTGTCGAGATCGAGGGTCATCGACGCGGCCAGGAACTCGACCGGATGATTGGCCTTGAGATAGGCCGTCTGGAACGCGACCAGCGCATAGGCCGCCGCGTGGCTCTTGTTGAAGCCGTAATCCGCGAACTTGGCGAGAAGGTCGAAAATCTCGTTCGCTTTCGCCTTGTCGAGACCGCCCTCCTTTGCACCTGACACGAAGCGCTCGCGCTGCGCGTCCATTTCGGCTTTGATCTTCTTGCCCATGGCGCGGCGCAGGAGGTCGGCGTCGCCGAGCGAGTAGCCGGAGAGGACCTTCGCCACCTCCATCACCTGCTCCTGGTAAACGATGATGCCGAAAGTCTCGCGCAGGATCGGCTCCAGCTTGTCGTGCGGATACCAATCCTTCTTGTTGTGCTCGTCCTTGCCGAGCTTGCGCGCGCAGTAGACCGGGATGTTCGCCATAGGTCCCGGACGATAGAGCGCCACGAGGGCGATGATGTCCTCGAAGCGGTCAGTCTCCATTTCGACGAGCGCCTTACGCATGCCCGCCGATTCCACCTGGAACACACCGACCGTCTCGCCGCGCCGGAGCATCTCGTAGGTTTTGCGGTCGTCGAGCGGCAGAGCCGAGAGATCAATCTCGATACCCTTGCGTCGGATAAGGTCAACCGCAGTGCGTAGAACGGTGAGGGTCTTGAGACCGAGGAAGTCGAACTTCACGAGGCCAGCCTGTTCGACCCATTTCATGTTGAATTGGGTGACGCGCATGCCGGTCTTCGGATCTCGGTAGAGCGGCACCAGTTCCTGCAGCGGGCGGTCGCCAATCACCACGCCGGCGGCGTGGGTCGAGGCGTGTCGGTGCAAGCCTTCGAGCTTCTGCGCAATGTCGAGCATGCGCTTGACGACCGGCTCTTCCTCAATGGCCGCCTGCAGCTTAGGCTCGCCTTCGATGGCCTGGGCGAGCGTCACCGGATTGGCCGGGTTCTGGGGGACCAGCTTGGTGAGTTTGTCCACCTGACCGTACGGCATTTCGAGAACGCGGCCGACGTCGCGCATCACGCCGCGGGCGAGCAGCGTACCGAAGGTGATGATCTGCGCGACCTGCTCTTCGCCATAGCGCTGCTGCACGTATTCGATGACGCGTTCGCGCCCCTCGACACAGAAGTCGATATCGAAGTCGGGCATCGAAACGCGTTCCGGGTTGAGAAAGCGTTCGAAAAGAAGGGCAAATCGCAGGGGATCGAGATCGGTAATGGTGAGCGCGTAAGCGACAAGCGAGCCGGCACCGGAACCGCGTCCCGGGCCGACCGGGATGTTGTGATCCTTCGCCCACTTGATGAAGTCGGACACGATGAGGAAGTATCCCGGGAACTTCATGTTCCGGATGATGCCGATCTCGTAGGCGAGACGTTCACGGTAGTCCTGC
>DASZBB010000114.1:0-2980 GCA_035944695.1 Microvirga sp.
AAGTCTCAATGGTTCTCCGTCGATGAGGCCGCCCATCAGGTCCTGGAACCTGCGCTTGCTCATCTTATCCGGAGCTTGCCGGAGCACGTCCTGGACCTTGCTCCTACGGAATAGTGAGCAGTTTTCGGCTCTCCCTAGGGAACGCAAAGCTCCTCAAGAAGTCTTTCCTGTGACGATAGCGGTCAAGCGGCGGAGCTTGGCCGTTTGCAGGCATGTGAGGAGATTTCGATGAAGGCGCTTGTTTGGCATGGCACCACCGATATCCGTTGCGATTCGGTTCCCGATCCACAGATCGAGCATCCGCGCGACGCGATCATCAAGGTGACGAGCTGCGCCATCTGCGGTTCGGATCTCCATCTCTACGACCACTTCATGCCGGGGATGAAGTCCGGCGACATCATGGGCCACGAATCCATGGGCGAGGTCGTCGAAGTCGGAGCCGAGTCGAAAGGCAAGCTCAAGGTCGGCGACCGGGTGGTGATCCCGTTCACCATCATCTGCGGCGAGTGCGACCAGTGCAAGCGCGGCAATTTCTCGGTTTGTGAGCGGACGAACCGCAACGGCCATATCGCCGCTAAGGCGTTCGGCCATACGACCGCCGGCCTGTTCGGCTACACGCACCTGACCGGCGGCTATCCTGGCGGGCAGGCCGAGTATCTGCGCGTGCCCTTCGCCGATGCCACGCACATCAAAGTGCCGGACGGCATTTCAGACGAGAAGCTTCTCTTCCTCAGCGACATCTTCCCCACCGGCTGGCAGGCGGCGGTCCAGTGCGACATCCAGCCGACCGACACGGTGGCGATCTGGGGCGCAGGTCCCGTCGGCCAGATGGCGATCCGAAGCGCCATCCTGCTCGGGGCGAAGCAAGTCATCGCCATCGATCGTGTTCCTGAACGTCTGGCCATGGCAGAGGCGGGCGGTGCGGTCACGATCAATTTCGACGAGGAGAGCGTGATCGAGCGGCTCAACGAGCTGACCAACGGTAAAGGTCCCGAGAAGTGCATCGATGCAGTCGGCATGGAGGCGCACGCCGCCGGCACCGTCGATGCCATGTACGACCGGGTGAAGCAGGCGACGATGATGGAGACTGACCGCCCGCACGTGCTGCGCGAGATGGCCTATGTCTGCCGCCCGGCCGGGACGCTCTCGATCCCTGGCGTCTATGGCGGCCTGCTCGACAAGATCCCCTTCGGTGCAATCATGAACAAGGGCCTCACCATCCGCACCGGCCAGACGCACGTGAACCGCTGGACGGACGATCTCCTGCGCCGCATCGAGGAGGGGCAGATCGATCCATCTTTCGTTATCACGCATACGGTGTCCCTCGATGAGGGGCCGGACATGTACAAGATTTTCCGCGACAAGCAGGATGGCTGCATCAAGGTCGTTCTCAAACCCTGATAGGTGAGATCATGCGCTACGAAACCGAAAGAACGCGCCGCCGTGGTCATGCCGATACGGCAACCGATACCCTGGCCCGCGGGCTCGGCCTGTTCTCCATCGCTCTTGGGATCGCCGAAGTCGCGGCGCCTCGCGCATTGGCGCGAGCGCTGGGCATGAAGGGGCAGGAAGGGCTGATTGCCGGCTACGGCCTGCGCGAGATCGCGACCGGCATCGGCATTCTGGCATCGAAGGATCCGACACCCTGGATCTGGGGTCGCGTCGCCGGCGACGGCCTCGACCTTGCGACGCTCGCGACGGCTCTCGAGGGCAAAAACCCGAAGAAGGGCAATGTCGGCATCGCCATGGCGGCCGTGGCCGCCGTGACGGCGCTGGACGTCTACTGCGCCCAGACGCTGAGCCGCGAAAGCCCGCATCCGCTGCCGCCGATGCAGGATTATTCCGATCGCACCGGTTACCCTCGCGGGATCGAGGAGAGTCATGGTGCGGCACGGGATTTCGAGGTGCCGCGGGATTTCCGCACGCCCGAGGCGCTGCGGCCCTACACTCAACCCGAGGCGCCTCGACATCCGCAGCCATCCATGTAACCTGGCGGTATGGCAAGGCCGCAGGTTTTTACGATCGGATACGAGGGAGCGGACGTGGACCGCTTCCTTGCCACCTTGAAAGATGCAGGGATTGCGATTGTCGCGGACGTGCGGGCCGTCGCACTCTCCCGCAAGCGCGGGTTCTCGAAATCGGCTCTGCGCGATGCCCTGGCAAATCACGATATCGGCTACCAGCATTTCATCGGGCTCGGCACGCCGAAGGAGGGGCGTCAGGCAGCACGTGCCGGGGACGGCGACCTGATGCGCCGGATCTATTGCGACGAGGTTCTGGCGGCCGAACCGGCTCAGGAGGCCTTTCGCGAGCTCGAGGCGCTGGCGCAGGCCCAGCCGATCTGTCTTCTCTGCTTCGAGCGCGATCCTGCCAATTGCCATCGCCGTGTGCTGGCGCAGCGTCTGTCCGAGAAAGGATTCGAGACGGTGGATCTGGCGGTCCTCTGACGCTACAAGGGGGAAATCGTCAGAGAGGCTGAGACACGCGATGCAGGCAATTGTAACCGCAGTCAGTTCGAGTCCCAGCCACAGCTTCAGCAAAACCAATCAAGACGTCATCCGGCTTCTCGTAGGTCTCGGAGTCGAGGGAGACGCGCATCTCGGCGCCACGGTCAAGCACCGCTCCCGGGTGGCCAAGGATCCGAGCCAGCCGAATCTGCGCCAGGTTCATCTCATCCATGCCGAGCTGCACGACGAGCTGCGCCAGGCAGGCTTCAACGTCTCCGCCGGCGACATGGGGGAGAACGTCACCACGCGCGGCATCGATCTGCTCGAGCTGCCGACGGGTGCCCGCCTGCTCATCGGAAGAAGCGCCGTGGTCGAGGTGACCGGATTGCGCAACCCCTGTGTCCAGATCGATCGTTTTCAGAAGGGTCTCATGAAGGCGGTGCTCGGCAGGGACGCGCATGGCAATCTCGTCCGCAAATCGGGGATCATGGCGATCGTACTCGAAGGCGGCGAGGTGAGATCGGGGGACGGTA